>DASVVZ010000527.1:0-5131 GCA_036389875.1 Pyrinomonadaceae bacterium | reverse complement strand
AAACAAGCGCGACACCAACCCGCCCAAGAAGCACGGGAACATTCCGCTATAAAGAAAAGGATTAACCACTAAATCACACGCGCACGGCACGAAAGTTCTTAATTGTTCGTGCCGTGCGCGTGTGATTTATCTGTCCTGTTTGACAAATGAAAAGGCCGGGCATTTAACCCGGCCTCTTCTTTTTGTAAGCAAAGCTAGTCTGTTCTTATGCTGCCGCGCGCTGTTGTGCGGGAGCATTTCTCAGTAGCTCAAGCGCTTTCTTGAGCTGTATGTCTTCCTGCGGAGCCTGCGTCTTCGGGCCTGTCTCCGGCTGAACTTCGCGCTTGTCGTTGGGCTGCGTCTGCTGCTGTCGAACTGCGTCGTCGTCGTTGCCCGTCAGGTCGTCGGGGTCAATCGCGTCCGCCAGCTCTGGCCGCTTGACCTCAACCGAGGGAGCAATGCCGGAGCTTGCACGGTCATTTCCCAGGAACGGCTTGCCCTTGCTGGAGGCCCATTTGACAACCGTCAGCAGAAGCCCGTCGCCGTCTCTGAGCGCGAAGAGCTGCTGCTCTGCGCCCGCGCCGAAGCTTTTCTCGCCAACCACGTCGCCGCGCTTCGTCTCTGCGAATGCGGAGGCTATGACCTCTGCCGCACCGGCGGTGCCGCCGTCAATCAACACGGCCACGGGGCCGCCGAAGATCGCTTTCGAAGGGTCTGCGGCCGCCTGCTTCAGCACTTTGCCTTCGCGACCGACCTTCTGCGCTAATGTCCCATCTTTGATGAATAAGTTGGAGACCGCCACGCCTTCGTCGAAGGAGCCGCCCGCCAGATTCCTCAAATCAAGCACAATCTTCTGCGCGCCCTGTTTGACCAAATCCTGTAGACGATTGCGAACGTCAGCCGATTCGCCCTCTGTAAGGCTGTTGACGCGAATCACGCCTATGCGTCCCTGCTCCATGCGGCTATCCGCGGCCGGAGCCTTGACGACGCCGCGCTTGACCGCCAGCGTCAGGGGGCGCGAGTTGGTTCTCAGAATACGAAGCTTGACTTCCGTTCCCGGCGCTCCGTTCAAAAGCTGCTTGGCGTCGTAGAGCGAGATGTCACGGGTGGCCTTGTTGTCTATGTACTCTATAAAGTCGCCTGCGCGAACCCCGGCCTGCTCCGCAGGAGAGCCCTTCACGGGCGCTATCACGTATAGGTACGAGGCGAACTGTGAAAGCTCTGCACCGATACCCGCCTGATTGTTGTTCGTGCCTGCTTTGAAATCACGCACCTGTTCCGGCGTCAGGTAAGTCGAGTAGGGGTCGAGCCCGTACGCCAGCCCGCGCAACGCACCGGCGCGAACCTTGGCCATGTTGGGCTCGTCAACGTAGTCGTTCTGAATGTGCTGTAGAACATTCTCGAAGATACGCAGTTGTGCGCCCGGGTCGTTCTCCTGCTGGGCGCGTGTCGACATCCAGCCGCCGATTACTGCGTACAGAGCCAGCGTTGCCGATAAGACTATCAGCGCGAATTTGCTGCGGAATGACATCTCGTTTTTTTTACCTCAAAGCTTACGGAAAAAGGGTTGCCGGTTTCGTGTGCGTGGCGTCTGAAAGCAGCCTCTTCTATAATGGCCGTTCGCGTCCTGCACTAGAAAGCATCATACAGTGGCCTGAGCGAAGCGCGCAAGGCAGTGTACGCTCTGCGCGCTTGACAGGTTTCATGCGCGATTTCTATACTCCGCGCACCCTGCTCTGGAATTACATTGTCAAAAAAAGTGGACAATCAGGAGACATGCGCCGGTCGGGCCATGTGTGCGCCGGGTCGCCGCCTGCTCTCTCTTGACCTGGGCCGCAAAAGGGTCGGCGTGGCTGTCTCGGACGAGCTTTGGCTAACGGTTAGACCCCTTGAAGCGCTGCCCAGAACAAACTGGAAGAAGCTTCTGCGCCAAATCTCTGAGATCGCCGGAAGCTTTGACGCGCAAGCACTCGTTCTGGGTTTGCCGCTACGAATGGACGGAACCGAAGGCGAAGAGGCGCAGGAAGCAAGGCGGCTCGCCCGGAATTTCGAGCTGTCGCTTAATCTTCCCGTCTTCATGCAGGACGAAAGGCTCACGTCGCGCGAGGCCGAAACGGGCCTGCGTGAAGAAGGCTTTTCCCACGAAGACCTGCGCGAGCGTGTGGACAGTCGCGCGGCCGCCATTATTCTGGAAGATTTTATCAGCTGCCGTATGAGCTGAATTTGCATCCTTTGAGCGCGCCTGAGACATCAGACGACATTCTGCCTATTGAATATCCTGTGAAAAAGAGAGCCCTGAAAATATCGCTTCTACTCTTTGTCCTGCTCTTACTGGCGAGCGCGGGTGCGCTCCTTTGGAGCTACAGAGACCTGCACGCGCCCGTCGCCCATTCTAAATCCGAGCAGTACATAGAGATTCCTCGCGGCTCCACGCCAGCCGCCATCATTGAAAGATTGAGAAGCGAAGGCGTTATCAGACGTAGCTGGCCGCTCCTCGCCTACATCAAGCTGCGAGGGCTAGGCGGCAAGCTGAAGGCGGGCGAATATCGTTTCCCTTCTCCCATCTCCCCTGTGGGCGTGCTGAATAAACTGATAGAAGGCGAAGACCGGCTGAACAAATTCACTGTCATAGAAGCCTGGACGCGCTGGGACATAGCGAACGCCATGGCGCGGCTCCCTGAATTAAAATTAGCGAGCGCAGACGAAGCCCTGGCGCTGATGAATAATACAAACGGCATACGCGACATAGACCCGAAGGCGGATAATCTTGAGGGTTATCTCTTCCCTGAAACCTACAACTTCCCGCCGGACGCGACGGCGAAAGAGATGGTGGCCGAGATGGTCGAGCGCTTTCGCCGCGTCTGGAAACCGGAATGGACCGAGCGCGCACGCTCTATGGGCTTTTCTCCAAGGGAGATTGTCACCATAGCTTCCCTGATTGAAACGGAAGCCAAGCTGAAGGAGGAGCGGCCCATCGTTGCCTCTGTCATCTACAACCGGCTGCAAAAGCAGATGGCTTTAGGGATAGATTCGTCCATCATCTACGCCTCCAAGCTCGCAGGGAAATGGAAGAACGACGGCAAAGTCTACAAGAGCGACATAGAGCGCCGCTCGCCTTACAACACGCGCCTTCAGCCCGGGCTGCCTCCCGGCCCCATAGCTTCGCCGAGCCAGAAATCGCTTGAAGCAGCTCTTTATCCGGCCCAGACAGACTATCTCTACTACGTTCGCAACCCCGACAGAAATGACGGCGCGCACAATTTCTACAATAACGAGGCAGACTTTACTCGCGGCGTGCAGGCTCTGCGCGAGTGGGAGCGCCGCCGCGACGCGCGCGAAGCCGCCGCCGGAAGCAACCGCAACGCCAATTCGACTCAGTGAAGTGACTCGCGCGCTCAACAGAGCTTCTATCTTTTACTTCAATCCCGTAAAGATGGCTTGTAATTGAGCGGGCTGTTGATTTATTCTCGCTCTGCGTTCCCCGCTCCCTTTTATCAAGCGACATGTCGGACTTTTTCCTATATTCGAGAGGGTCAAAGAAGTGAAAAGAGCAGTTGTTATCATCTTCATCACTATGCTGGCGGCGCTCGGCGTCGCGGCGCAGGAGAAGGGCGTGGATCGCCAGAACGACCGAATACGCGACCAGGGGCAGGGGCGTGGCGCGGGCGAGAACGGCGCTAAACAGGACGTGGGCTCAGGGCGTGGCATGGACTTCGGCAAGGGCCGCACGGTCGAGGCCCCGCCGATTGCCAATCCTTATCGCTTTACGGCGCGACGCGACACTCTCATGCGCGCCATTGAAGAGCTGATGCGAGACCGCAAGCTCATTCTGGACGAAGCGGCCTCGAAACCCAACGACGGCGTTCTCATTACTCAGCCCTACACTTTTACCAAAGGCGCTGTGGTCAGCGAATCCGAGTTGAATCGCTACGCGGAACTCCCCGTTGCCAACTCTCGCGGATGGACTCGCGGCCGCTACACGCTCATTGTAGAGATTCAGCCGATTGATGCCGTCAACGTAAACATCTCTGTGAACGCCAAAATCGAGGGGCGAAACGATGGCGCGTCCGGCGCCGAATGGGTCACGCTGCGCAGTAGCGGCCAGGCCGAGCAGGATTTTCTCGCCGCTCTCATTGAGAACGTGACGGGCGCTCCGGCCCCCGGTCGTGAGCCGTCAGAGCCCTGAAAAGCTGTCGCCCTATTTTGGGGAAAGAGATATCGGCTTTCGTCTGCTTAGTCCTTAAGTAGCAACAACTTTCGACTTGAGGCCTCACAATGTGGTCTAACTCTACGGCTGACCGATTTTTGTCTTATGTCAACCATCAATAAGTCTGAAGAATTCGATGCCGTCATACACGACCCGGAAGAGTTGCGCAGCCGCTCACGCTCGACGCTCTTTTTCGTCATAGCCTTCGCCGCAGCGTTCGCCCTGACAGCGACGCTCGTAGGCGGCTACTTCTACCTTCGCAGCCGTCACACGGCGCAGACGCTCGCCGCACAGCAGCAGAGCGCAGCGCCCGCCAAGCCCGTAATTCAACCAGACATCAAAATCTTTGAAGACCAGGCGATGATTAAGGGAGCGCAGGTAATAATCGGCGGCACAGTGGAGAATATCTCAAAGGCCGCGCTCTCAGACCTCTCGCTTGAGCTTGAGCTGACGCGCCGGGCCGACGGTTCCACCGAATCGCGTATGCTCGCCCTCGCCCCTAAAAACCTTGCGCCCGGCGAGCAGGGCAAATATTCTCTGACCGTTTTCTCGCGCGACTTCAAGCGTGCGCGAGTGGTGCGCGTAAAGAGCGGCGCAAGCGGGAACGAGATAGCATTCACCTCAGCGCCCGGAAGCCAGCGCCCTGCCGGGCCGCCGCCGCAGAGCAATAAGACCATCATCGTCAATCGTCCCGCGCCGCGCGACGGCAACGGCGATTTCATCAACACTCCCGATAACCCTACGACAATTCGCTGACGCTGGATTTTCCACACCGGTCAGCCCTAAAGGATTACCTCAAAGGTCGGCACGACGACCATAGATAAAGGGGCATCTTACCTACGGCTATCTATCTGTAACTGTGGCTGAGGGTTGAGAGCACGCATCACAGAGGCTATTGAGCAGTGTCGCGTGATTCTCCAGGTGATGCGGGTGGGAAACTAAGAG
>DASVVZ010000526.1:0-5099 GCA_036389875.1 Pyrinomonadaceae bacterium | reverse complement strand
AATGATAGACGGCCTGGCGGAAGAGCGCGCCCCCCTTCAGGCCGCGCGTGAACTGTCCCGCCAGCTGCTTCATCTTTCCTATGGCGGCCGTCTCAGGCATGTCGTCGCGCAGCCTGTCGAAGTACTCGTGAAGAACGGCGCGCTTCTCTTCCAGGCTGGGCTGAAAGATTTCGCGGCGGTGCATGGCGTCTTCGATCTGCCGAAAAATCCAGGGGTTCGCCATGGCGCCGCGGCCTATCAGTATGCCGTCGCATCCGGTCTCGCGCCAGCGCGCGAAAGCTCCCTCGACAGAGACCACGTCGCCGCTGCCTGAAACGGGTACGCTCACGGTCTCTTTTATCTGTCTGACCAAATCCCAGTTGGCAAGCCCCTTGTAGCCCTGCTCCTTCGTGCGGCCGTGTAGCGCAATGTGCTCGACGCCGCAGGCTTCGGCAAGCCTGGCCGTCTCGACCGCGTTGATATTGCTGTCGTAGTAACCGGCGCGAATTTTTATCGTGAGCGGGATTGTTATCCTCTTCTTAATCTCTTTCAGGATGGCTTCGAGCCGCGAGTAGTCCCTGAGGAGCCCTGAGCCGCCGCCGTGCTTGACCACCTTCGGCGCGGGACAGCCGCAGTTGACATCGAGTATGTCTGCGCCGACCTCCTCGGCCATCTCCGCGGCCATGGCCATGCGCTCCGGCTGGCCGCCGAAAATCTGCACGGAAAAGGGTCGCTCTTCTTCAAAGAAGCGCATCTGCCGTTTCGATTTCGGGTTGTTGCGCGTTAAGCCTTCGACGGAGATGAACTCCGAGACGGTGAGGCCGACTCCGCCGCGCCGCTTCAAAAGCCTGCGGAAAGAGATGTCGGTCACGCCCGCCATCGGCGACAGCACGAGCGGCGGATTTATCTCTACATCACGAATGCGAAACGGCCTGACCTGCATTTCCATAGCTAGACTTAATTGCTTTCCGATGACCCGGCCCCATCCATTTTCAAACCGCCATCCCGCCCGAATTCGCGCGCGGCGGAAGAGGACGATTCCGGCTCTTCATGCAATGACTGCTTTTCCCCGCTCTCAAGTTGCATCACTATTCGAGCCCACTGCGCGGCCTGCCTGGCGGCCGAGCGTGCAAGGCCCGCGTCGCCGCGCCCAATGGCTTCCAGAGCCGCCTCGCCCCTGTTGCGTGCGCTCTCGCGATGCTTATCTATCTCTCTTTCCAGGTGTTCGTCAATCATACTGCATCAAACTTTCCGAAGGCCAGCCGGGCACGCCGAGGGGAGAATCGGCGCGCTCTACTTTTGCTCAAGCCGGGCGGCCGGCCGTTCCGAGCCCGGTGCTACTTGAGGTTGAACTGCGCGGCCTCGACGGGCTGGTTGAAGACGAACTGCGCGAGGCTCATATCAAAATCGAGCGTCTGCGTTCTCGTCGGCAGCTCTACCGAAAGACGCAGCTTGTAGCTGTGCGGCAGCGTCAGGTTGTTCTCAGTCTTAAAGTCCGAAAACTCTTCCGACAGCCTGTAGATGCTCTCCTTCTGCTGTGCCGACTGCGTAGGGTCTCTGCCCATCTGCGCCGGGACTGTGTACTTGTACTCGGTGCGAATGTGCTGGAAAGTCTCTGCGTCGAAGAAGAGGCTCACCTGAAGGTCGCCCGCGTTGCGGTACTTCAATTCGTGTACGGAACGATTATTAACTTTCTTCGTCCCGCCGTAGCTGAGCTTCATGCTCTTTGCGTCGTTACGCAGGAAAGGCCACGCGGTCGAGAGCGCGCCGCCTATCAGGCCCTGCTTGAAGATGGATTCGTGCGCAAAGAAGAAGTCGCTCAGCACAGAGCGCCGCCCCGACTGTAGAATCCCGACCGTCAGGTCTTTACCGTCGTAGCCGGCCTTCTCGTAAGAGTAGTTGCTGGAGTTGAAAATCATGGCCAGCAGCACCTTGTCAGCCTCGGAGGCAAACTGCACAGGCCCGTTAAGCTCTATGGGCGTGTTGGTCAGCTTGAGCTTGGCCGTGGTGGTTCCCACTATCACGCGCGACTTGACGGAGGCCAGGGCTTCCGCAGTTCCTATGGAAGCCAGATGCTTTGCTATCACATCCTCGGCCTTCATCTTATCGTCGGGCGGCTTGGCCATGAGATTCGTGGAGAAAAGGGCGACGGCGAAGAGCGCCGCCAGAAACTGCCTGAGCTTGTATGCGAAGGGTTTTCTCACTTTTGTAATCTCCTTAGGTTAATCAATTTAAGGTTTTGAGGGGTCGCGCAGTTGCTTGTTCGTTGACAGAGGCAATAGTTTTCTCTAGCTTCTCTCAATAGGAAGCAGGGATTATAGCAATGCAGCACAAGCTTATCCAATCCGTAGGCGTGGCCTGGACGATCCTCTACGCGTTCTTCGTCATCTGGATTTACGCCACGGAGCCGCGCACCTTCAAGGACGTGGCCACGGGCGCGCAGGTCGTGGCCGGAACCTACGAGGTGGACAGAGAGAAGTTCGAAGAGGGCCTGCGGCTTTTTCGCGCGGAGCAGTTCCGCGCCGCCCGCGACGAATGGGCACGCGCAGACCCCGAGCGGCGAGACGCGCGCACGCAGTTCTACATAGCCTACGCCTTTTACAGGGAGGGCTGGGGGCGTGTTTATAACGACGATGCGCTATTTAAGCAGGGGCTGGAGGCGGCCAACCGCGCCATAAGCCTGTCCGAGAACGAGCGGCTGCGAGTGGACGACACGGATTTGCAGATAAAGACGCCCGCCGAATTGAAGGCGGAGCTTGAGCAGGGATTGGAGCGAACCGTCGATGACCTGAATCCTCTGAAGGTCTTTCGACAGCGCAAGTGATGAATAACGCTTCAAGAAATCGCGCGCTCGTGCGCTTTGTGCTGCTGCCGCTCCTGCTTCTGACGGTAGCGCTTCTGGGCGGCCTGCGCGTAAGCTCGGATGACCACGCCTTCATCTTCATAGCGCCGCCCCTCATAGCGCTCATCCTGTCGGTTCTGCTGATGCTGCTCTTTGTGCGCGGCCACATGCTAGAGCTTCGCGCGTGGATCAGCAGCGGCTATCCGGTTCTGGTCAACGTCTCGCACACGCTCACGCTGCTCTCGCTTTTTTTCGCTTCGGCGCAGGCCTTTAATTCCGTGCTGCCCGAAACGGGACTGCTCTTCTGGCTCTTCTCCCTCTTTTTCCTTTGGACGCTCTGGAATAACCAGTTCTCGAACTTCGACGCGCGCCACACGCTGCGCAGCCTGACGGTTCTCTTCGGCACGGCCTTCGCGCTCAAGCACATGCTGCTCGCCAGCCTCTACGCGCCTGAAGGGAGCTGGCTCAGAAAACTCACGGGCGTAGTACTTGAGGGGGTCTCGCTCGGCACGATTGCCCCGCAGAGATTCGCTCCGGCCACGGGCTACATCTCCTTCTTCACGCTGGCGCTCTACGTCACCAGCCTAGTACTGCTGTCGCCGCAGCCCGAAAGCCTTGCGGACGAAGAAGCAGGACAGGTTGTGCGGGCCTATCGGAAGCTGCCCCCCGGCGAGCAGCGAGTGGTTCGAGCGGCGATTGACGCAGGCTCGGATGGAGAAAGCGATGTGAGAAGGGCTCTGCCCGCAGGCACGGACCTTGAGGATTCAGGCGAAGAGGAAACGGTCGTGGCCAGAAAGCCTGAGAGGTAAACCTACAGACAAAAAGTGAACGTCGCACGAGTTATTAAAACCGGTGCGACGTTCACTTTTATCTTCCGTGCGTAAGCCTGTTACCAGTTGACTATCAGCTCTTCCGAAGCCTGCCAGGACGGGATGTCCTCGCGTATGGAGACGCGCTGCAATCTTTCCGGCTCTTCCAGAAGACGGCCCGCGCCCTTCACTACATCCGACAGGGGATCGTCCGCCAAGGCTACGTGAAAGCCTAGCTCCTTCTGTAATCTTTCGGCCATGCCGTCCAGGAGCGCTCCGCCGCCCGTCAGAATTATTCCCGCGTGATAGATGTCTGCGGTCACGTCCGGCTGCGAATCTTCAATCGCGCGCCGCACGCCCGTGATGATGTCCTGTATCACAGGCTCAAGGGCTTCGCGCACTTCCGTAGAGCTAATCTCCACCGCCTTGGCGGAGCCGTCGGTCAGCTCTTTGCCGATCACCTCCATGCGTCGCTCTACGTGATCGTCGTCCGTCACGAGCGCGGTGCCTAGCTCAGTCTTGACCTGTTCGGCCGTGCGCTCGCCTATCTGCATGGTGTGCGTCGTGCGTATGTGGTCGCGTATGGCTTCGTCCATGGCGTTGCCCGCTGCGGGCAGGCTGATGGAAGAGACGACCGCGGCCGAGGCAATGATGGCGATGTTGGTTGTGCCGCCGCCGATGTCCACGACCAGGTGCGCGCGTTCGTCGTCAAAGGAGAGGCCCGCGCCCAGGGCTGCCGCCAGTCCTTCGTCCACTAGATCTACGCGAGTGGCCTTTGCGTCTCGCGCCGAGTCACGGACAGAGCGCTGTTCAAGCGTAGTCGAAGAGCCCGGCACGCCTATGACCAGATGGCTGCGGCGCTTTCTGTCGCCGTGAACCCGTCGCACAAAGGCCGTCAGCATCTTCTCCGTGACATCGAAATTATTGATGGTGCCGCCGCGAATCGGGCGATGGACTTCCACATCCTGCGGCTCTCGCCCGAGCATCTTGTAGGCGTCCATGCCGACGGCGAGCACTTCGCCCGTGTACTTATGAAGCGCGACCGCCGACGGCTCATTCAGGACTACTCCCCGATGCGGCGCGTATATGAGAGTGTTGACCGTGCCGAGGTCTATGGCTAAATCGTCCGTAAAGAAATTGCTCAGGATGTTCATAAATCTTCCCTTGTTGCCCCCTTAAGACTGCCCCCTTGACGCATACATTATTTCATGCGAGGTAGTCCGATTCGCACAGGTAATCGGCAACTCGCATGCCAGTTTCGACCGGCGCTGAAACAGGGGCGCATCCGCGGGGCCGTGCCCGCTTCTGAAACGGTTTCAAGCGTACAAGGCCGAGACAAACCGCCTTAAAAGCGAACGGGCCGGGCAGGCAGTGGATACGGGCTTAAAGCGTAGGGATGAAGTAAAGAAGATCCAACTGAGCTAAATTTCCGGGTCTTTTTCCAGGCTGAGGTCGCTGAGGATTTCGTA
>DASVVZ010000525.1:0-1874 GCA_036389875.1 Pyrinomonadaceae bacterium | reverse complement strand
CATAGCCAAGGGCGCGGCAGAGCGTGCGCACATCATTCGTGACGCGCTCGGCCAATTCGGGCGAGAGATAGTTGGGGTCATTTATGTACTGCTCGCCGGACAGGTAAGCCTTGCGCGGGTCGTAGGGCATAATCATCACTTCCTCCTGCCCTATGCAGTAGCAGCGCACGAACTGGTCGAAGTCTATGAACTCCTGCAATGTCATGCAGAGCGTGCCCGTCTGGTCGTACTTGAACCAAAGCTCTTCCAGTGAGTTGACGCGATCAACGTTCTTCCAGCCGCCGCCGTCAAACGGCTTCATGATGGCCGGCATGCCCACGTAATCCACAATCGCCTGCCAGTCAACGGGGAACTCCAGGTTGCGTAGCGACTCGGAAACGATGCCTTCCATGTAAGAGTGTTGCGGCAGAAGCACCGTCTTGGGGATGGCTACGCCGAGCTTGGTGGCGAGCGAGTAGTTGAAGAACTTGTCGTCCGCAGACCACCAGAACGGGTTGTTGATGATGAAAGTGCCTTCAAGCGCCGCGCGCTTCATGAACGCGCGGTAGAAGGGAACTTCGTGCGAGATGCGGTCTATGATTACATCGTACCTCCGCGGCTCGTTCAAATAAACGCCGCCGATTTTGACCATCTCAGCCGTAACATCACCGCCGCCGCGCTCGTTGATTGAGCGTATGAGTGCTTCTGGAAACGTCTGCTCGCGTCCGACCAGAATGCCTACTCTCTTCATAACTCTTAAGTTATCCTTTCTTCTTCGGTCTCGCGCCCGAAAGAGCGAGCGCATACATGATAATTGCTGCAGACCAGGTAAAATTTTGCGCCTGAGATTTGCCTGCCTGTTCAGATAGCGGCGAGATCCAGGCCATTTAGAAACCTTGAACTCTACCGCCCGGATGCCCGCTTGTCAATGCGTCAAACCTTGTCGGGCATCCCTTCAAACCTGCCCGTGCATCAATAAATACTGGCTTTCTTACGGGCCGGGTCTTATCCTGCACAAGCGCTTTTAAAATCGCTGTGTTACAATCGAATTACTCGAATGGCCAATCTCGCTCCCGTTTTAGCCGTTCACCCGAAACAGATTAATCGTCTCGAAGGAGAATTTTTCAGTCTTGTTGCGACGCTACACATTTTTCGCCCCCGCTCTGGCGCTCCTTGCCCTGTGGCTGCCGCCATCACACGCGGTTGCATACGGTCAGACGACCGGCAACACGCAGCAGCAACAGTCGGGTAATCAGGAGGCAGACCAGAAAAAGGTTACTGTCCCGAAATCCAATGTTGAAGTCACAGCAGAACAGGTGTCCGAAGCGGTCGTTTACGCCTACGGCGGGCGCGGAGCGCTTGAGCAGATAAGGCGCAACGGCTTAGAACGCGGCCGCCTGACGCGAATCGGCTCGGACGGGCGCACGGAAGAGGCCAGCTACGAGCGCCGCTTCATACGGGGCGCGAGCGCGGACAAGGACAAGGTGCGGCTAGACCAGAAGCTGCCGACCATAGAATATTCGCTCCTGTACGGCGACGGGCGTTTGTGGGGCATCATCAACGGCTCTGCCTTTACGCCGCGCGAGGACGCGACTATAGAGTTCCTATCGCAAATCTGGCACGGGCTGGACACGCTCCTGCGCTACAAGGAGAACGGCTCGACCGTTTCTCTGGGCGGAAAAGATAAGCAGAACGGCGTGGAGTTTTACATCATAGACGTGACGGATAAGGAGAAGCGCCGGACGCGCTTTTACATCAGCACCAGAACACTGCGCGTCATGTGGCTGGAGTATGAAGGGGCTGCTGTGGCTGGCGGCACTCCCACCAAATACATGCGCCGCTTTTACGACTACCGCACGGCTCAGGGAACGCTCGTGCCCTTCCGCATAGTCTTT
>DASVVZ010000524.1:0-3393 GCA_036389875.1 Pyrinomonadaceae bacterium | reverse complement strand
AAGAGGCCCATAACGATTATCTTGAGCTTATAGCAAGTGGGGGACTCATTGGGCTCATTTTGGTGGTCTGGTTTATGATCATTTTCATCAAAAGGGCACGAAAGGTCTGGGTCACCACTGCCGGCTACCCGAAGGCCGCCTCTCTGGGCGCGTTAACCGGCATCTTTGGTGTTGCTCTCCACAGCTTGGTTGATTTCGGCTTGCATATAACTATAAATGCATTGCTCTTCACCACCCTCATCGTTATTACAACCGTGGGTATTAAAGCAAAAGAGAATAAGGCCAGCTAAACCATTATGTTATTTGCAAAAAACTATACCTTCAGGGGACCTGAATTTGATTGGAGTATTTAGGTTGGTAGATTAAACTGCTTAATCGGAAAGGTACAATAGGTTGACATGTATCTTTAGGTTTTTCAATTCATGCCAATACCGCCGCTTTGGCTATATTAATTTCAGGGAGTTGCAAGGCTCTTAAGCTTTTAGAGAGTTACATCAAGAGAGGCCCTATCATGAGATCAAGCTACAAGATAGCATCACAGTTGTTAGCCGTAGTACTTACATTCGCCCTCATGCAGGTGTGTGTTCTGGCGATACCGGCATCGCCGAGCGGGACGCCCCTGTTTGGTAGACTCTCGTCTAACGGAACGCAGAAGGTGATGGTCAACGGCAATGAGGTCTTGTCGGGTACTACCGTCCTTTCCGGCTCGCAGATACAAACACCCAGCACTACCGGAGCAACTATCACGCTGGCCTCCGCAGGCAAACTCGATATCGCTCCGAAAACAAATTTGATGGTGACCTTCGATAAAACGGGCGCTAGCGTTCAAGTGCTTTCAGGCGATGCTCTGCTCACGACCAGTCAGGGTGTGAAGGGCTCACTGACCGGGCCGGACGGTAAGGCGAAGGCCACAGACGGGCTGAACGTATCTTCCATCGGCACGGCCATGTATCAGGACGGCAGCAAGGACCAGGATAAAAACGGAGGCCAGGGCGGCGGTAATTCATGTTTCATAGCCGGCATCCCCTGCGCCCTGTTCTGGGTGATGGTTGGAGGCGGTTCGGCCGTAGCGGCCTACTTTGCAGCAACACGCGGCAACAATTCGAGCCCCAGCGCACCGTAGTCAAATTCTTACCTCCTGCGAATAGTGCCCTCTATATATAGAGGGCATTTTTTTGTTTTTCCCCAAAAGGCGGCGCCCGCGTCCTAAAACATAAAATCCAGGAAATTCATGAGAAGGCTTCTTCATCTTTTATGCGCTCTGGTAGCGATCTGCTGCTGTCTGGGGGCAACCTTCTGGGCCGCCCGGACGGGCCTCTCGAAGCTCAATTCGAACGAGGCATTGAAATCGGGCTCACTGTCTTCGGCCGAAAAGGCTGTTGACCTCTCCCCCTCTGACCCGGACGCCCATTACGCGCGTGCGATCACGCTTTCCTATAGCGGTGATCCTGAAGGTGCTCTGAGAGAATATGAAATCGCCGTGTCCTTACGACCCCGGGACTACTTCCTCTGGCTCACTCTGGGTACGGCCAGAGAGGAGTCCGGCGACGCGGCAGGCGCTCTCGTCGCTTTAAGAGAGTCAGTGCGACTCGCCCCCTACTACGCGCAGCCGCGCTGGCAGTTGGGGAACTCGCTTCTCCGCGCGGGGGGAGGGCAGGACGAGGCTTTCAGTGAGATGCGGCGTGCGGCCAATAGCGACCCCAGGCTTGTGGCGTCTTTCATAGACCTCGCCTGGGCCGCATCGGGAAATGACACGGGCAGTGTTGAGCGGCTGGTAGAGCCTCGTAATAACTCAACCCATCTGGCCCTCGCACGCTTCTTCGTCCGTAAAGGGAAAATCCGCGAGGCCTTAGCGCACTTTAAGCTGGCCGGTGACGTTTCAGATAAGGAGCGCCGCTCGTTACTTCAAGAACTCGTCGCTGCAGGTCACTACAGGGAAGCATATGAGGTATGGATAAGCGGGCAGGGCGGGGACAGTAATCTTCCTTCATCCGGGATGGAGGCGCTGATCGACGGCAGCTTCGAAAAGAGTATCGATCTGGAGGAGACGGCGTTCGGTTGGCGTATTCCCCGCAGCCTGGAAGGCGTTCAGGCCTCGTTAGACCAGGGCGAGTATAAGGAAGGAGCGCAGAGCCTGCTCTTAGAGTGGAAGGGCAATACTAACCCTTCGCTCCAGGTAGTTTCGCAACTCATTCAGGTACAACCAGGTACTCGCTATCAGATTAAATTTTCGGCGCGCACGTCGAAGATCGTAACGAGAGGGTTACCTGTTATCGTCATAAGTGATGTGGTGAAGGGAATTCGGATTGCTGAATCCACGCCGCTAGAAAAAAACTCAAACGCTTGGGGAGATAATTCCGTGGAATTTACAACAGGGGCGGATACATCGGCCATCTTTGTCACCGTTCAGCGTCAAAACTGCAGCAGCAGCCCCTGTCCCATGTTCGGCAAAGTCTGGCTCGACCGATTCTCTATAGGAAGATTCTGAGGTCTTCCGGATCTTCCGCTTCAATGACTCTTATGCTTAGCACTGCGCTTTTGATCGACGGCGCCTACCGATTGCCCGATGGAACTGAGGTTGTAGTAGGGGCCAAAGGCAAAGGAAGGTATTTTCTCTATCGTAGAACTGACTGGACGGGAAAAATCTGGGTGCTCAGCTTACCAGTAGCTTTTGAAGTCTCCGCTGATGGGAGCATAATTACAGGCTCCGGCAAGGCTACATTCTGGACTTCCGCCGATCTCTCCTACCAAGGGTACGCGAGCAGGTCATAGACATAAATTCAGTTCTCCCCTTTTGAACTTCGTGCAGGGGTTTTTATTAAGTTATGGAAAAGAGATCAAACAACATCACCGAGTTAATGATGGCGGCCTCAAAAGGAGACCTTCCGCAGGTGCAAAGTCTATTGACCGAGGGAGCTGCCGTAGATGAGCAGGACAGGTTTGGCAACACCGCGCTCATCTACGCAGCGGGCGCCGGACATCTTGAGATCGTGCGCCTTCTTTTAACGAGCGGAGCCGATCAAAGCATACAGAATAAGGTCGGAATGACGGCCCTCATGCGCGCCTCCTCAAACGGGCATGATGAGGTAGTACAACTCCTTGAAAGAGGTGCCTCTCAGGTGAAGCAGTTTCCCGTAGGCCAGCGAGAGTTGGCCGACTCTCACGCCGCAGATCAGCTGCTCCAGGCCGTGAGGCAGGGAAATCTCAGGCAGGCGCGCTCGCTTATCTCATCGGGCGTGAACGTGAACGCTAGAACCAGGGACGGGCAGACAGCCCTTCATATCGCCACAACTAAAGGCGACCTGAACATGATGGATCTACTTTTGAGAAGCGGAGTAGATGTGGACGCCGCTAATAATAGCGGCTGGACTGCCCTCTGGCAGGCCGTATCGC
>DASVVZ010000523.1:0-4448 GCA_036389875.1 Pyrinomonadaceae bacterium | reverse complement strand
AAACAAGCGCCGCGATAAAGAGCGCGGCTAAAGTGATTGTCTTGCGTATCATTTCTGAAAGCCCTCTGCTAATTACTTCTGGAACGAATCAGCCCGAATTGCCATGAAAAAGCCGGGCGGCGGGCCAGGATTCCAAACCCTTGAGCCGTTCTAGTTAGATAAAGGAGTTGCCACGCCGCGAGGTCTGTTACCTCGTACAGGGCATGACTCGGTGGATGTTTAAAGCAGAGGGGCCTGGGGCGGGGCGCGACCGCGACGCGGGGCGCACTCTTCAGCTGTGGTGCTTGTGAAAGTGCGTCCTGCAAGCGCTTCTTCCGCCGGAGGCGGTGCTAGGGCGTGACTGCTGATTAAAAGAGTAGAGAAAAGATGCTGGTGAAGCTGACAGATTAAACACTCGCCTGTAGGGCGCGAGCTTTCGCTAGAAGAATCGTCAGCATTCCGGTCAACAAAGCTGGCGGCCCCGACGGAGCCTGCGGACAGGATGCTGCCATGCTGGTGAACGATTTCTATGGTGGCCGAGTGTGTGACAAAAGCAAGCAGCAGAAAGGTCAGCACCCGCGCCAGAGGCGCTGCGCCACGACTGCGTTTTACTTGTGTGGTCTTACTGGTCACGTTCTTCCGGCTTATGTTACAGTGCAGCAGAATGAGCACTATAACCGTCATCCTCCATCAGTGTCAAACAAGCTGCCCGCCGCAAAGCTTCAATCACCTGAAGCCTGAAAAACCGAGCTGATAATCAAATGTTAGCGTGCTTTTTTAGCGAAAACCCTCCGGCTTTGAAGACAATGTCCGCGCTATGTTTCGTGCGCGCCGTGATGGCGCTTTCTCTTGTCACGCTGTTCGCGCACTTAGCGCAGGCACAGGGCACGAGCGTTCGTATAGAGGTGCTTTCAACCTCGCCAGCGCGCGTGCGCGTAGAGGGCGAACGAAAGCCTGCTGCTAAAACCTGGGCTTTCAGAAACAGTTATGCGGGCATGATTGGCATAGGCGAGAGAGTTGAAAACCTCTCATTGATGAATGCTCAGGGCGAGAGTATTCCCGTAAGAAAGAGTGCGCCGGGCGAATACGAGGCTTCCGCCGAAGCCACCAGGTTCCGCTACGAAGTGAAGACGGAAGCGCCGCTTTTTACGACAGACTCCGCTTACATCTCCTGGCTCACGCCGGAGCGCGGCTTCCTGATGCTGGGAGACCTTCTGCCCGTCGCGGCGGGCGGCGCAAGCAACGTGCCGTCCGTCACAATAGAGTTTTCTCTACCGCCGGGCTGGTCTGTCTTCTCTAATGAGATCAAACAGCCTGACGCCAGGTTCGTGGTCAAAGACCAATCGGCCGCGCGATTCTTCGTTGGAAAGGATTTGCGGGAAAAGCGCGCTCGCGCAGGCTCTATGGATCTCTCGCTCGTTGCGGCAGGCGACTGGGCTTTTACGGATGAAGAAGTTGCGGAAGCGGCTCAAAATATTTTAAAGGAGCACGAGCGCGTTATGGGAGGCCCGCCCTCGCAGTCGCGCGTGATGCTGATGCTCTCTCCCTACCCGCGCAGCGTCGGCGCGGAACGCTGGAGCGCAGAGACGCGCGGCGCGAACGTCGTGCTGCTTTCGGGACGACAACCTTCCAGGGTAGCCGGCCTGGCCCTCCTGAGCGCGCCGCTCACGCACGAGCTTTTTCATCTATGGGTTCCGAACGCGCTGTCTCTGGACGGGAGCTACGATTGGTTCTACGAAGGCTTTACGCTGTATCAGGCCATGCGCGCCGCCACGCGACTGGGCATGCTCACCTTCGATGATTACCTGAGGGGGCTGAGCAGGGCCAACGACATGTACCTCTCCGCGACTGATCGCGATAAGTGGTCACTGGTCGAAGCCTCCGAGCGTCGCTGGTCAGGCGCGACCGCGCTCGTTTACAACAAGGGCATGCTCGCGGCCTTCCTATATGACCTTAGCCTGAGAGAAAGAAGCGGCGGTAAGCTCTCGCTGGAGAACGTCTATAAAGAGCTGTACAGGCTCTACGGGCGCACGGGCGCGCGCACGGACGGCAACCGCGCGCTAATCGCGGCGCTCGGCGGCGCGGAAGGAGAGATGCGCGACTTTGTGCGGCGCTATATAGAGAGCCCCGCCACGATTGATTTGAAGAGCGCGCTCTCCGCTTACGGGCTGCAAGTTCTTCCGGGAGGCGTACGCACTCACGTGCAGGTCGCTGACTCACTGAGCCGCGACCAGCGCGATTTATTGCGTCAATTAGGATACAATGAGAAAGTCGAGAGAGACCGCAGAAACGCTCGCCCCAGATGAGCGTCTTCTTCAAGTTCCCCTACTGAGTTGTTTCATGAAGATGAAGTACATAAAAACTTTCCTGTTGATAATCTTCGCACTCGCTCTACAGGTCGGGTGCAATACCATAATTGCTAAAAAAGATGATACCGGCGTAGTGATAGCGCGCCGCGCACAGGTTCGCAGCTCTACGGCGGTCGTCGCAGCCGACCTGGTAGAGGTAAGCCGTGGCGACATCGTGGATATTTTAGATGAAAACACAGTCCCGGAGACGGGCGAGCGATGGCTCCGCGTGCGTGCGCACGACGTTGAGAACACGGAGGGCTGGATAGAATCGCGCAACGTCATGCCGGAGGACGTGCTTGATAAAGCACGCCAGGTGGCCGAAGAGGATAAAAGCATTCCACCGCAGGCAGCAGGCCAGCTACGCGCCAGCACAAACCTCAGACTCACACCCGACCGCAGCAACAACGAGAACATCATGATGAAGCTCGAATCCGGCGCGGTCTTCGACATTGTGGGCTGGAAGCGAGTCCCCAAACCTAAATCTTCTGAAACGACAGAGAGCGACGATGCTCCGAAGGCCGGAAGCGCGCAGCAAAACAGTAATCGGGTCAGAAGAGACGAGGACGCCCCGAAGGTGCCTGAAGAGACAAATGAGCTTTGGTACAAAGTCAGACTGCCGCCGTCCGTTTCGCCCGCCCCGGCCGGTTGGATTTACGGCAAGCAAGTGGAATTGATGGTTCCGAGCGACATTATCTTTTATCGAACGGGAAGGGAATTTGTCGCCTGGAGAAGACTCGACGAAGAGACCACAGGCAATGAATCCACGCCTAAAGATAAGGATGCCGCTAAGGAAGCAAAGCCCGGAAGCTGGGTGATACTCGAAAAGAGCAGCTCGAACGAGCCGCGCAAACTGGACGAGCCTGATTTTGACCGTATATACGTCCTTGGCTACGACAAGAACAGGCAGGAGCACTACACGGCCTATCGCAGTCCGGACTTGAAAGGCTTTCTGCCTTTGCGCGTAGAGGGTCGCGGGGACAGTAAGACTTTTACAGTCAGAATCCAGAGCGACGACGGACAAATACAGGATGTGCAGTACAAGGTTTATCGCGACGATAAGGGGATTTTGAAGGTCAGCGCGCCGAATGAGCCGCAGCGAGGAAGAAGAAAAAAGTAGCGTGAAGATTTTTCCTAAAGGGCGCTTGACAAATTCCGGCCCATGCCTATAATGCCTCTTTGCCTACAACGGGCGATTGACAATTCCCAACAAAGAGCGCTTTAGAAGAGCCGCTTCTCTCGGTAGAAGTTATTTGCAGAGAGAGCGGCTGTTTCGTCCGCGAAAAAAGATTCCTAGAATAGGAAAAAGCGCTTGACAGATAAGAGGCATTTCGCTAATATGCCTTTTTGCTTGGGACGAGAAAAAGTCGTCTGTAAGGCAACGAAAGCGGATCTCGCGCAACTAAATAAGACTCGCAACCAGGGGCGGTCATTGAACGAAAAAAATCGTTGATAGATGCAACCCGAAAGTGAGTTGAAGCAACTAAGCTTGATTCGTTAAATTGGAAAGCGATCTTTGAAAACTAGATAGAGCGTGTCCATGTTAATGACTTTGAGAGTCGAACGCTGAGCGATAAAGCTCGCGTAAAACTCTTTTTGAAGAGTCATAATCGGATACTTTTAACCAGTATAAGATTATGTTCCAGAATCAAATCTTAACGAGAGTTTGATCCTGGCTCAGAATCAACGCTGGCGGCGTGCCTCAGACATGCAAGTCGAACGCGAAAGCCTCCTTCGGGGGGCGAGTAGAGTGGCGCACGGGTGAGTAACACGTAGGTAATTTGCCTTCGGGTGGGGAATAACAGCCGGAAACGGCTGCTAATACCGCATAATGCAGCGGCTCGACATCGAGACAGTTGTTAAAGCGGGGGATTCGCAAGAACCTCGCGCCTGAAGAGAAGCCTGCGGCAGATTAGCTAGTTGGCAGGGTAACGGCCTACCAAGGCGACGATCTGTAGCCGGCCTGAGAGGGCGGTCGGCCACACTGACACTGACATACGGGTCAGACTCCTACGGGAGGCAGCAGTCGGGAATTTTGGGCAATGGGCGAAAGCCTGACCCAGCAACGCCGCGTGAAGGATGAAATCCCTCGGGATGTAAACTTCGCAAGAATGGGAAGAA
>DASVVZ010000522.1:0-6387 GCA_036389875.1 Pyrinomonadaceae bacterium | reverse complement strand
ACTCGCTTCTCTCGCGCATGCTCGAATCCATACGGAGGCGCGCGCGCGACACCGGGCTCTCTGAAGTTCCCGTGGTGCTTGAGAATCATACCAAGGACATACAGGATTTTTCGGACATAGAGCGTTTCGTGCGCGACGTATCTCAAGCGGACGATATACGATTCATCACGCTCAGGGATTTGGCCAGCCAGCTTCGGTCGGGAAGATTTCATGTCAGGGTGGCCGGGACATCCTGATGCCGTCGCGCAGGACAGAGCTTATACGCAGCGCGCTGCATGAGCGCCTCGGCCAGTTGCTCGCGGAGCGTGTCGCATCTTTACGCCCGACCGATTTCGGCGCGCACGCCCCTTTCGTCTCAGAGTTACAATCACGCATGGCTTCATTGCGGCTCGAACCAACCGTTGCACGGCTTCAGCCAATGCCGGGCGGCTGGACTGAATGGGAAGGCGATTGTGCTGGAGCATTGCGGAAACTCGCGCTTGGAGAAGCTCTGACGACCGGCCTGAGCGACGCGAGGCCCGCCGGGCCGTTTCTGGCTTCGCTCAACGAGGTTAGACGAAAGCCACGCGAGCGCTTCCGGCTTCTGACTGAAAGATACGCCTGCCCGCTCAACATCACGCTCGACGGGGAAAGGGAAGTGCGCGAGCACCTGCTGGAGCGTCTCATGGTTCAAGACCGCGCGCAGGTTGAAGGCGGAAGGCTTGAGAGCCTCGCCGTTGACGACGTGCTCCTCAAGCTGAGCCTGATAGGGATCTACGCGGCGCAGGCGGATGATTTAAGATACCTGGATGCGCTCGGCTACTATTATGAACTCTATGAAAGACTGAAGCTCACCGAGGCCGAGCCGTGGCTGCTGGCCTCTTACCTTGGACTCTACGCGCACGCGCTCCACTCATGGCTCAATCGGAAACTCTAAGGGCAGGCATACTTGCGGGCACGCTCCCAGAGGCTCTGAGGATTTATGACGAGCTGAAGGCTGTGCCGGGTCTCAGGCTCTACATCCTGCTGTGTCGCGCTCCCGGCGAAGCGCGAGGCCGCTTCCTCTTCAAGCACGCGGCCAGGTGGCTGACAGGCGGGGGGCGCATCACGGCTCTGAGCCTTCTGCTCGCGGGCCGCCTGCTCTTCTTTCAGAAGCCGCTCGATGATGCGGAGAGCTTGAAATCTCTCGCTCGACTTCACCTTGACCTGGGGCTGCACAAGGTCGGCGTCATTTACAGAGAGGCCACGATTCGCGCCTTTCGTCTTGGGATACTCAACCCGCACATAGGGCTTCTGCCGCGCTATCGCGGGCGCGCGGTCCTGGAATGGTCGCTTCTGGAAGGCTGGCCTACGGGCATCACACTCTTCTTCATAGATCAGGGAATTGACACGGGCGAGCGTATAGTCCTACGTGAAGAGGTAGATGTCTCGCACTGCCGCTCAATCGAGGAGGCGAAGCTCTATCTCTTCAATCTGGACGCGCGCTTCTTTCGCCGCGCCATCGAAAAGCTCAAAGAGGAAGGATTCGGCTACGAGCGCAACCACCGGGAGGCAGGCCGCAGGTACTACGTCATGTCCGGGCTTTTCCTGAATGTGGCGGAAAAGCTGATGAACGATGGGGGGTGAGCCAGTGAACGGGCCGGGCTTGAAACAGCACTTTCTCGCCGCTTTGACTTGTCGCGGCCGACAGGTCATTATTTGAAGTTTACGATTCTCTTCTTCTGAAACGTTATAGATTTCATGTGTGGTATTTGCGGAGTTTGGGAGTACGGGGCGGCCACAGGGCCCGTTTCGCATGCGCTTCTGGAGCGCATGCGGGACGAGATGCAGCATCGCGGGCCGGATGATGCGGGGACGCTTCTTTTTGACGAGGGACGCGGGGGCTTCGGCCATCGCAGGCTTTCCATCGTCGATTTGTCCGAAGCGGGCCATCAGCCCATGCGCGGCTGCACGCCCAGGGTGTGGACTACCTTCAACGGCGAGATTTACAACCACTCGCGCCTTAGAGAAGGACTGGAGAAGCGCGGTCATCGCTACAACTCGCAGACCGACACGGAGACCATACTTCATCTTTACGAAGAGCGCGGGCTGGATTTCGTTCACGAGATTGAAGGCGATTTCGGCATAGCCCTGTGGGACGAGGAGCGAGAGCAGGTCGTGCTGGTGCGCGACCCGTTAGGCGTCAAGCCACTCTACTTTTATCACAGAGACGGGCGCTTCATCTTCGCCTCCGAGATAAAAGCCATTCTTCAGCACCCTGCCGTCACGCCCGAAGTCGATGAAGAGGCGCTCTATCATTACCTGACGTTTATGACTACGCCTGCGCCCATGACGCTCTTCCGCGACGTGCGGAAGCTGCCCGCAGGCCACCTGCTCACCCTCGACCGCAACGGTACCCTCAAGATAAAGCAGTACTGGGACGCTCTGCCGCCCGAACAGATTGACGCCACCAGAAGCGAGGAAGAGCACCGAGAGGAAATCCTTAGACTGTTGCGCGCCTCCATCGAAAAGCGAATGATGGCGGACGTGCCCTTCGGAGTCTTTCTTTCGGGCGGCGTGGATTCTTCCGCCAACGTGGCGCTGATGTCCGAGCTGATGTCGCGCCCCGTCAGAACCTTCACCGTAGGCTTTCGAGACCACGAGGAGCTGAACGAGCTTGAGTCGGCCCGCCGCGTCGCCGAGCTGTTCCAGACGGATCACCACGAGGTCATCATCGGCGAATCCGAGATGAAGCAGTTTCTTCCAGACCTGGTGTTTCATCAGGACGAGCCGATCGCGGACCCGGTCTGCGTGCCGCTTTACTACGTTTCGAAATTGGCGCGTGATACCGGAACCATCGTCGTGCAGGTGGGCGAAGGCTCTGACGAAATCTTCAGCGGCTATGACAAGTACGTGAAGAACCTCAGGGTTTACGAGCGCTTCTGGCAGCACGTGGAGAGGCTGCCGCTGGCTGCCCGGCGTGCGGCCAGCGCTGTTGCGCGTCCGGCGCTCTCGGCTACGGGACGCATGAAGACGACCGTCGAGATGCTCAGGCGCATGGGTCGGGACGAGCCCATGTTCTGGGGCGGCGTCGTAGTTTACGACGAGACTTCAAAGCCGCGCGTCCTCTCGCCGCAGATGCGCGCGAAATGGAGCGCACGCTCGTCTCTTGAAGCCATCAAGCCTTATCTTGAAAGAATCGAAGCCGAGCGGCCCGAGTCGGATTTCCTTGCGCGGATGATCTATCTGGAACTGAAGCTCAGGCTTCCCGAGCTTCTGCTGATGCGCGTGGACAAGATAACCATGGCTACGTCCGTTGAGGCGCGCGTGCCATTTCTTGACCAGCAACTGGTAGAGTACGCCATGGGCGTACCGCGCTCGCTCAAAGTCGAAGGCACCACGGGCAAGCACATCCTGAAACGCGCGCTCGAAGACGTGCTGCCGAATGATCTGCTTTACAGCCCCAAGCGCGGCTTCGGCGCGCCGATTAACGGCTGGTTCCGCGACGACCTCGGCGGGTGGTTCGACGAGCACCTGCTGGGCTCAAGCATGAGGCGGCGGGACTTCTTCGATTACAAGTTCATCACGCGAATGCTGGACGAGCACCGCCGGCACGCCTACGACTGGAGCTTTCACCTCTGGGGCATACTCAACCTGAGCCTCTGGTACGAGCGCTGGATAGAGCGCGGCGTCTAAAGGAATAATTCTAAAACGGCGAAGCTGAGTTGAAACGGACAGAGAAAGCTATGACGGGCGAGCGCGAGGCGGGTTCTGCGCGCAGAGCGGCCTCCTATTCTTCGAGCCGCTTCGTGACACACGTGGGCTGGACGTTTGCAGCGCGCCTCTTTATGCTCGTCAATAGCGTCTTGGCCGGAATCATAGTCGCGCGCAGGCTGGGAGCCGAAGGCTTAGGCGCGTTGGCCGTCATTAACATTACGGTCGCCACCACGGTCCAATTGGGAAGCGCCGGCCTGCCTTCGGCAAACACCTACCTGATATCTCTGGATAAACGTCACCTCGCTGCCGTAGCAATCAACTCGCTCATCTTCGTTATCATCGTCGGCGGCCTGCTCGCCGCAACTCTTGCGTGGCTTGCCGCCTGGCGCCCGGCCTGGTTCGGGTTCGTCCCGCCTGGCCTTATAATCATCGCGGCCCTCTCGATTCCTTTTCAGCTTATCACGCTCATTGGTCTCAACATCTTTCTGGCCGCGGGTCATGTCGAGCGCTTCAATTTGCTAGACCTTTTCGGCCAGTCCTTCGTGCTCATCAATTCCGTCGCTGCGCTCGTTCTGCTCGACAGGGGGCTCCGGGCTCTGGTCTCTTTGAACGCGATAACGAGCATAGCCGTTGCCGCTTTGATAGCCGCGCTAGTCGGAGCTTACGCGGTGAAGATGAAAGAGAGGAAAGCATGGCGGCCTGATGCAAAGCTCTTCTGGCGAGCCGTGCGCTACGGCGTTAAGTTTCACGTCTCGATTCTGGCTGGCGCGCTCATCTTTCGCGCAGACCTGCTGGTAGTAAACCATTTCAGAGGCGAGGCTGAGGCCGGCGTTTACAGCGTGGCCTCGCAAATAGCGTTGATGCTGATGCTGTTGCCCGGAATCATAGCTACGCTTATTTTCCCGCGCATCTCCGCGAGCCAGGATGTGACGGGGGAGATGACCTGCGTTATAACGAGGCACACGGCGCTCTTGATGCTCTTTGTCTGCGCGGCGGCGGCGTCGCTCAGCCTGCTCTTGCCTTTAGTCTACGGCACGGCTTTCGCTGATGCGGGCCTTCAATTATTGATTCTGCTGCCGGGCGTTTATCTAATCGGGCTTGAATCCGTGCTCGTACAGCACCTGAACGCAATGGGCCTTCCGCGCACGGTTCCGCTTTTCTGGCTGGTAACGCTGGCGGTTAATCTGGCTCTCATCTTCGGCCTTGTTCCTTTCTTAGGCGCGCGCGGTGCCGCCATCGCATCGACCGCCAGCTACGCTTTAATCTTCCTTCTAGTCGCCTTCTACTTCCGCGCAGTCACGGGCCGCAGCCTCTACGACGCACTCGTAATTCGCAAGACGGAGTTGCGCAGCTTATCTGCGCTGTTGATAAGGAGGGTGACAAGCCAGTAAACAGCCACGGCAATCGGTATGGAGAAGAAGTAGTGCATGGCCAGGGCATACCTATGCTCCACGTGAAGCGCCGAATGAATGCAAAGATAATAGACCGGAACCGCAAAGGATACGCTCAGGACTCGCCAGCGCCGCGCCAGAGCCAAAAGCACGACGCCCGCGAGCGCAAGCGAGATCATCCAAGACGTCTTAAAGAATTTCTGAAAACTCTTGACCAGCATTCGCGGATAGCGAGTCCAGAGGTATGTGGCAGGCCCGAGCCTGAATAGCTCCATGCCGCCAAACCGTATAATCGTGCGCCCGCGCTCCTCCTGAGCATTCAAGAGCGCCACGCGCACCTGTTCCGTTTCGGCGCTCACGAACGGCATCTCTATGACACTCATGGAATCCTTGACGGCCGCGCCGCGCTCAATAGAGTCGGGTATGTTGGCCGATGCGAGGGTGGCCCGCCCGTCTATGGTCTCGACCCTAATTACCATGCGTCCGCGCTCGATTCTGACAGGCAGCCTGAGCAGATAGTCCGACCTGCTCTTTATGTTGATTGGCTTTGAGACGAACTGTTTCCCACGCTCCGAATCGTCGCCGGCGAGCCATAACGCTCGCCCGTCATCTGTTACCTTTAGCTCTATCTGTCCAGATAAAGGGGGGTAACTTGCGAAAAGTTCCTGGGGAGAAGCCGACCATAGCAACTCCGTCTCGTTTATAATCTGAAGCGAGTTCGTCACGGAAGGCTCCACGGAAACTATAGGCACCTCTTCATATTCGAGCATGAACAGGGCGCGGCGAAGCATAATGCTCAGAAACCACAGCTTGTTTGAGCGGATTACGCTGAGCGCGCGGGAGCGCCGTGCGCGTTCTCTTTCAATGCCGTCGGGCCTGTAGAGATCCTGCGCGTAGTCTGGCCGGTCGTACATCTCCGCCTCTTGGCGTGAAGCGGCGTCGTCATAAGCCTCCATGCTGAATCTCTTCTGCGGGTCGTAGTCTGCAATACCCGCGACTAAATTCTGTCCCGCGCCGAGCGATAAAGGGATGAAGCTGTGGAAGACAAGAAGGTTGCGCAGGGTGATTGGAGCCATGACCAGGAAAGCCGCGCTAACCATAGCCGCCGCGTAACGCCAACGCCTTTCGCGCCCAAACAATACGATAATCAGCAGACAAAGAAAGGGGGCGAGCAAGAGCGCGTTTGCTCTGAGCCAGCAGGAGACTCCTATGGCCGCGCCCGCCGCCGCCGCCGTAATGAAGGGCGATCGCTTGAAGGGCTTGGCGATAAGATACACCGCAAGCAGAATCGGCAGTGCTGAAAGGGAATCGGGCAAAAGTA
>DASVVZ010000521.1:0-3134 GCA_036389875.1 Pyrinomonadaceae bacterium | reverse complement strand
GTTCTCCGCATAGACGCCAGCCTTTGAATCGCAGGCGGCAACCACCCGCGCTCCGTCTGCGGCTATGAGGCGCGCAATGTTGGCCCCTGCGTTTCCGAAGCCGTGAACCGCAACACGGGCTCCGCGCAGGCTCATGCCTTTGACGCGGCATGCCTCGCGCAAAGTGTATAGACAGCCGCGCGCGGTCGCTTCGTGACGCCCCTGCGAGCCGCCTAAAGATATGGGCTTGCCTGTCACAACCCCAAGCTCCGTCTGCCCGCGCACCATGGAGATTGTGTCCATAATCCACGCCATTGTCTGCTCGTCCGTGTAAACGTCAGGCGCGGGGATGTCGCGGTCTGGGCCTATGATGGGCGCAATCTCGAAGGCGTAGCGGCGCGTCAGCCGCTCAAGCTCGTTCATCGACATGCCCTTCGGATCGCAAACGACTCCGCCCTTGCCGCCGCCGTAAGGGATGCCGACAGTGGCGCACTTCCACGTCATCCACGCGGCGAGGGCCTTGACTTCATCTATCGTCACGTTCGGGTGATAGCGTATGCCGCCCTTCGCTGGCCCGCGCGCGATATTGTGCTGCACGCGATAGCCCTCGAAGACCTGTATCTCGCCGCCATCCATCTTCACGGGGATAGAGACGATCAACTGCCGCTTGGAGTTCCTCAGGACATTACGCATTGAAGCGTCAAGCTCAAGATACTCTGCGGCCAGGTCGAACTGCTGCTTGGCGATCTCGAAAGGATTGAGTTCTTCTGCGGGAGAGCTTGCGGGCGCGGTCATGAATCCCTCCTCTCTTCACTGCTGCCGTCAATCTTCTTCGGCTTTCTTTTCGACTTCTACTATGTCGTCTTTGGTGAAAAGGTAAGTGCGCATGTGCTTGTCGAAGACGGGATTGATGCGGCGCAGGTACTCAAGCCCCATCATCGCATGCTCTATCTCTTCGTCTCGATTGTGTTCGAGTATGCGACGCAACTGACCGTCGCGCGTAGCCTGAGCGCGTTGATTATACCAGTCAACGGCCTCAAGTTCTTCCTGCACCGATTTGATGGCGCGCGAAAAATTGAGCACCTCTTCGCTCATCTCGTCATATTTCTCGTGCCATTCAGAGCTAGTCGCCATCGCACTTTTGTCTCCCTTGCGGTTTATTCTCCAACCTATGACGCGCCCAATCCTACATGATGACGCCGAAAGTAAAAAGAAGATTTGATTCCCGGCCTCCCGTTTTTTCGGGAACAAGTAGAGGAGCCGTGTTGTCTAAGAGTGATGAGCGCTAGATGCGCTCCCCTTTGACCCAAGCGGCATGGCACCGGCTGAAAAGGGAGAGACTGAAATGTTTTCGCATCTGGTCGAATCCGACCTTCACGCAGGAGAATTAAAACGCAAGGGTACCTTTTTTCTAATCACGACGGCCGCTTACGCGCTGGTGCTGATGATCCTGAGCGTCGCGAGCGTTTACGCTTACGAGGCGCACATAAACGACCAGCAGCTTGAGCTGATAGCGCTCGTGCCGCCAGAGGTGGAAGAGCTCAAAGCGCCAAAAATACAGCCTGAAGTCAGAACCAATTCACCCGCTCCGGCCGTCAACAACGGAGGCTCGCGCAATGCCGGAGGCCCTGTGCAGCCGCTAGAGTCCAGCACCTCCTCAGACCCGACTAAAATCTCCGGCCCGGCCAAAGGAGCGACAGCTCAACTGCCGCCAACTGTCACCGGCGGCGGCAGCAGGAATTTAGGCCCCGGCTCATATAACCCGCTCGGCGATGGAACTTATTCCCCTTCCAATACGACGGGCAATCCCGACGGAAAGCTCCTTGCAGAAGAGCCTCCGCCCGCGATAGTCAAAAAGCCTGAGCCGCCCGTCAAACAGCGCATAGCATACATAGGGCCCGTCAACAGCCGTGCGCTACAACTGCCGCAGCCTTCTTATCCTGCTGTGGCCAAAGTCGCAAACATACAGGGCCCGGTGACGGTGGAGATTCTGATTGACGAACAGGGGCGCGTCATTTCCGCTCACGCGACGAGCGGCCACCCGCTCTTGAGGTCGGAGTCCGAAAGGGCGGCTTTCCGCGCCCGCTTCTCGCCCACGCTCCTGCAGGATCAGCCGGTCAAAGCGAAGGGGGTGATTACTTTCAACTTCATCCTGAATAAGTAGGTGCTAAAAGAGCAACAGGCGGGGTGAAGAAAGGGCGGCTCTCTTCTTCACTTCCGCCCTTTTACTTTCTTCCTTTTCTACATCGGCATGTAGAAGCGCCGGACGCGCGGGCTGATGCCGCAGGTGATTTCGTAGGAAAGTGTGCCGGCAGTCCTGGCTATGTCTTCTGCCGGAACCGTCAGCTCGCCCTCTTCGCCCATCAGCGTGACTCTATCGTTGAGCCTCACGCCTGGCACGTCCGTCACGTCTATAATCGTCAAGTCCATGGAGATGCGGCCTACGACCGAAGCGTACTGGCCGCGCACGATCACTCGGCCGCGATTCGAAAGGGCGCGCGAATAGCCGTCGTTATACCCTATGGGCAGCGTGGCGACCAGCGTGTCACGCGAAGCCTCGAACGTGCAGCCGTAGCCCAAGGTCTCGCCCCTCTTCACCCACTTCAAAAGCATCACGCGAGAATGCAGGGACATGACCGGACGCAGCTTCAAAGGCTCGTCAAGCGGCGGCAGTATGTCGCGCCACAAACCGTAAAGCACGCCGCCCGGCCTCACCAGGTTGCCCCATGATTGAGGATAACGGGACGTGGCCGCGGAGTTGGCGCAGTCTTCGTAGGTAGGATTCAAGCCCCGCTCGCGCAACGCCCTAACTGCTTCACGAAAGCGCGCGAGCTGCTCTTCGGTGAAACACTCCTGGCGCGGGTCGTCGGCCGAAGCGAAATGCGTCATGAGGCCGTCTATGCGAACATTTTTGTAGCCGCGTATAGCTTCGACAAACTCCACGGCCCTGTCATAGCGCACGCCCAGCCGCCCCATTCCCGTATCAATCTTCAGGTGCGCGTCGGCGACTACGCCCGCATCACGCGCGGCGCGGTCAAGAGCTTCTATCATGTCCGGGCGATAGACCACCGGGACCAGGTTATGACGGAGGCATGCCTGCTCCTGGCCCGCCCAGAAGCCGCCCAGGCAGAGTATGGGTTTATTTATGCCAGCCT
>DASVVZ010000520.1:0-9096 GCA_036389875.1 Pyrinomonadaceae bacterium | reverse complement strand
CGATGGAGACCGCGCCCGTCAGCGTCGCGAGATCGACGATGCGCTTCGCGCCGAGTTGCTTCGCGTAAGCGATGGCATCGGCCAGAATCAGGCGGCCTTCGGCGTCAGTGTTGATCACCTCGATGGTCTTGCCCGACATGGCGCGCACCACGTCACCGGGCTTAGTGGCTTTGCCGGAGGGGAGATTCTCGGTGGCGGGTACTACTCCGAGCACTGGAATCGGAGGCTTCAGCTGTGCTATGGCGCGCATGGCTCCGATGACAGTCGCGCCGCCGGTCATGTCGTACTTCATCAACTCCATGTTCTCGCCGGGCTTGATGGAGATTCCGCCGGAGTCAAAGGTGACGCCCTTGCCTACGAAGGCCAGAAGCTCCTTGTCCTGCTCGCCGCCTGTGGCTGCGGCTTCGCGCGGAGTGTATTTCAGGATAATCAGCTTGGCGGGCTGTTCGGAACCGGCTGAGACGGAAAGCAGTGCGCCCATTCCTTCCTGCTCCATGCGGGCCTCGTCCAGCACGTCCAGGCTCAGGCCAAACTCGCCCGCCACATCTCGCGCACGCTCGGCCATGTCGGTTGGAGTCATGTAACCGCCGGGCTCGTTGGCCATGTCCCTGGTGAAGTTGACGGATTCGCCGATGATGCGCCCGCGCTCTGCGCCGCGAGTTATGGCGTCCCCGTCATCGCCGGGGATAATGACTACGAAGCGGTCAATGGTGCGTTCCTCTTTGTCTACGGTGCGATATTTGTCCGGGTCGAAGAGAGCTATGGCAGCGCCTTCGGCTGCGGCTACGGCGACATTTTCGGCCTCTCCCTCCAGGCGCGGGACGAGCCCTATGGACTTGATATTTTTGGCGCGCAAGGAGCGTACGGCAGTGCCTGCGAGCTGTGAAATCTGCGGCGTCTTGAACTCCGAGCGCTCGCCCGCGCCCAGCAGCAGAAGTCGCCTGGCTTTGAATGAGCCACTGCCGCCGCCCAGATGAAGATAGGCCGTCTCGCCCTCTTTCCCCTTCAATTCTTCCGATTCAATTATGGAGCGTATGATTCCACCCGTCGCGTCATCAAGCTCTTTCAAAAATCCGTCGTCCGCCTTCTCGTCCTTGAAGACGGCGACGGCCAGTGCCTGTACATCCTCTTCAAGGTAATTTCCAGCGCTACCCAATATCTCCATTACAATCTCTCCCGTAGCAATAAAATTTTGGCCTCTTACTTACGCCCTTCGCGTTCCTTCAACTGCTGGCGCGTCTCTCGCTCCACAGTGCGGCGCATCTCCGTCTCCCGTTTATCATACAACTTTTTGCCCCGCGCCACGCCGACCTCTATCTTGATGCGGCCGTTTTTCAGATAGATGCGCGTGGGCTGAATCGTCATTCCCTGCATGGCCGCGGCCTCGTCCAGCTTATCAATCTCTCGCCTGTGCAGCAGAAGCTTGCGCGTCCTCAAGGGGTCGTGATTCGCTCTGTTGCCATGAGAATAAGGCGAAATGTGTGCATTAAACAACCACGCCTCGCCCTCGCGCACGGCCACGTAAGCATCCTTTAGCTGCACGCGCCCGTCCATGACGCTCTTGACTTCGGTGCCTGTGAGAGCCATGCCCGCCTCGTACTTATCCGAGATGTGATACTCGTGATAGGCATGGCGATTCGATACCAGCACTTTCTCTTCTTTAGACATAAATGCTTATCTTTCAAACTCGCCGCGAAGCGGTCTGGTCATCAGCGCTTCCACAGCCTCCCGCGCGCTCTTTCCTTCGTAGAGCACCGCGTGAACTTCCTCCGTAATCGGCATCTCTACTTTGAGACGAGCGGCAAGACGATGCACAGCCAGAGTGGTCTTCACGCCTTCGGCCACTTCGCTCATGCCGCCGAGTATCTCTTCCAGAGAACGCCCGCGTCCAATCTCCTGCCCCACGTAGCGATTACGCGACAGGCTGCCGGTAGAGGTCAGGACGAGGTCGCCGAGACCCGCCAGCCCCATAAGGGTTTCCATGCGCGCTCCCTGAGCGAGCGCGAGCCGCGACATCTCCGCCAGCCCACGTGTAATAAGAGCAGCCACGCTGTTAGAGCCCAGGCCAAGCCCGGCTATCATACCCGCCGCGACGGCCATCACGTTCTTGACAGCGCCGCCAAGCTCCGTGCCCACCAGGTCCGTGTTCGTGTATATGCGAAGGTTCTGAAAGCTCAGCGCCTTCTGCACCACGGCTGCATCTTCCGGACTGCTGCCTGCGGCCACCACTGCCGTAGGCTGGCCTTCCGCCACTTCCTTGGCGAACGAAGGCCCGGACAGGCAGACAAAGCGGGGCTCGAACTTCTTCGCCAAACTCTCTCGCAGGATTTCCGAGATGCGCTTGCCCGTATCCGTCTCGATTCCCTTGGTGGCGCTAACGAATATCATTGGCTCCCGTAGTCGCTGCACCATGCGCGCCAGCGCCTCTCGCATGACGTGCGAGGGAACGACCAGCAGAACCATCTCCGCGCCGTCCAGGGCCTCGCCAAAATCCGCAGTCGGCTCCAACGCTTCGGGCAGAACGTGCCCGGGCAGGTATTTAGCGTTGACGCGCTCGCGCCTCATGTTCGAGACCGCCAAAGAGTCGCGCGTCCACAGCCTGACACTATGGCCCACGCGCCCCGCCACAATCCCGAGCGCCGTCCCCCAACTCCCAGCCCCTATCACAGCCACGCGCATAAAAGCAGTTTTCAGTTTTTAGCTTTCATTTTCCAGTTATAAGAATAAGCATCTTGTCTTCTCGGCTTAAACTGAAAACTGAAAACTGTTCTTCACTTGAGCTTGTTCTCCGTGCCGCTCAACAGCCTGGCGATGTTGGCGCGGTGCATGAAGATGATAATGGCTGCGCCAACGAACGCGGCGGTCAAAAGCGGCGCTTGTGATGCTGCGGGCTTCATGTAGCCGCTCAGAATCCAGATTGAGAGCGGCAGAACCGCGGCTGCCATAATCGAGCCTAGCGAGACGTAGCGCGTAGCCCACACGATTGCTATAAAGACTACGCCCGCGATGGCCACCGCCAGAGGCGAGAGAGCCAGAAACGCGCCCACGCCCGTAGCCACTCCCTTTCCGCCGCGAAAGCCCAGCCACACGGGGAAACAGTGGCCCGCAATGGCCAGCACCACGGAGGCCGCAACCCACCAGTTGATTCCGAAATCTTCTGTTAAAAGCATGCGCGCCAGTATAACCGCCAGCGCCCCCTTCAAAGCGTCCAGCACGAGCGTCACGATGCCCGCCGTCTTTCCTGCTCGTCTGGATACATTCGTGGCACCGGTGCCGCCCGAACCCGTCTCGCGCACGTCAGCGCCTGCAATCGCTCTCACCAGCAGGTAGCCGAATGGAATTGAGCCTAACAGGTATGCGGCAATGAGAATCAGCACGGGTCGCACGTCTTCGATACTCCGCGCCCAAGCGGGGAATGCTTCTGTAAGGGCGAACGCGCAATATAACACAAAGGCAAGGCAGAAGGCAGGAGTGATGAATGAGAAGCTGGCTCAAGCCTGGGCGCTCTTTCCTTGCTTCTGCAATCTCCTAAATGAGCCGTCGCCGCAGTAGGTCGAGAGCTGCCTGCGAGGCTCGCCATCGTATGAGGTGCCGGTCACCGGGCAGTTGCAGCTTTCGGTGCTCCGTGTGCGCGTCGTCCGAGAGGGCTATGTAGACCAGGCCGACGGGTTTCTCTTCGCTTCCGCCGCCGGGCCCGGCTATGCCGGTGACGGCCAGTCCGAAGTCGGTTCCGGCGCGGTTGCGTACGCCTTCTGCCATAGCCTCCGCCACCTCTGCGCTGACCGCGCCGCGCTGGCGTATAAGCTCATCGTCAACTCCCAGAGAGCGAATCTTGGCGTCATTCGAGTAGGTGACGACGCCTTCCATGAAGTAGACGCTTGAGCCGGGGACTTCCGTCAGTCTCTGGCTGATGAGGCCGCCCGTGCAGCTCTCCGCGACTGCCAGTGTAAAGCCGCCTACGGCAAGGCGAAGGCCCACGACTTCCTCCATTGTCTCGCCGCGAAAGGCGAAGATGGAGTTGCCCAGCCGCTCTTCAATCTGTCCCGCAAGGCCGTCGAGCAGAAGCTCGGCCTCGGCTTCCGTCTTCGCCTGCGCCGTCAGGTGAATCTCTATCTCGCTACGGTTGAAGAGAATCGTCGTCTGCGGATTCTTGTACTGCGTGTAGACGGGAGCTATGCGCTCATCAACCGCTGACTCCCCCATGCCCACCACACGTAGCATTCTGCGCACGACTCGCACGCCGCCGGCCTTCGCCGTCAGCTTAGGCTCCACGAAGTTCTCGAACATCGGGCGCATCTCGCGCGGCGGGCCCGGCAGCAGCACCACCGAGCGATTCTCGTGCTCTATGTACATGCCGGGCGCTGAGCCGTTCGGGTTCGAGAGGATTTCCGCGCCCTCAATTATCATCGCCTGTCGGGAGTTTATCTCCGGCATCGCGCGTCCGAAGGCGCGGAACTTTGCGCGAATCTCTTCAAGCACCTTCTCGTTGAAGATGAGGCGGCGGTTCATGGCGCGGGCGGCTATCTTGCGCGTGATGTCGTCTTCCGTGGGGCCGAGGCCACCCGTCGTAATGATGATGCTGGAGCGGCGAAGCGCGTCCCTGATGGCCTCTTCAAGACGCGAATCGTCGTCGCCGACAATCGTCTTCAGCTTGACCTCTATGCCTACGCAGTTGAGCTTCTCCGTCAGCCAGAGGCTGTTGGTGTCCGTGCGGTCGGGCGTCAAAAGCTCCGACCCTATGGCTATGATTTCAGCAGTCAGCATAAGTTGTTACTTAATTCCGAAGACCTTCACTTCTCTCACCCACATGACGAAGGGGCGGTTCCCCGGCCCCTGCCTGGCGGGCTGAAGGATGCGCAGGCGACTTGTCCTGACGGGCGCAAGCTCAAAGGCCATGCGGTCGTAATCATTTCCCGGCTCCATGCTTGAGATGGTGCGCCACTCTTTGCCGTCCTCCGAAGCCTGCAGCTCCGCACGGCGCGACGGCATGAAGCGGTTGCGGTCGAATCCCCAGTAGACGTAAACGGCTGCGACCTCTACGGGCGCGTCAAAGCCAAGCTCTATCCAGTGCTCCACAGGCGTTTCGGCCGAAGACCAGTTGCCACGGTTATAGCGCATGCGCGAAATCCTTTGCACGTCCGTTTCCCCATCCGTCAATGGGGCCGCGCCATAGCCGTTATAGCTTGAGTCTACGCTGACATTAGCCGGGCGCAGCTCCGAGAGATCGGAGGCTGGCACACGCGTAGGCTGCGGCGTGGGCGCCTGAGGGGCGGGTGGAGCCCCTTCCTTCTCAGCACGGCGGCTTCGCGTATAGAGCACCCCCACGGTCAGGAGAGCGAGCATGGCCAGTCCCGCCACCACGTAAACGCCCCGTATCCTTCTCCATGAATCCAGCCTGGTGAGCCTTGAGGTGGCAGGCGAAGCGTCCAGGTTGTGGCCGCACCTCGGACAGCTTTTATCTTCCGCGGAGACATCAGTGTCGCAGACAGGACACAGTAGAGAATTTCTGATGGGCTGCGTCTTGTAGCTCTTGCGCAGGTTCTTCTCCGTCGTGGGGTCGTATAGCTCCTGCGTCCCAACCTTTTCGCGTATGGGAGCCGGGACGACCTCCGGCTGCTTCAGGTCATCGGTAGAGCGTCCCCTTGCCTGGCGCAGCTCGCGCAGAAAATCCAGTGCCGAGCGGAACCTGTCCTCAGGCGCTTTTTCCAGAGCGCGCAGAATTACCTTCTCAATCTCGGCCGGAATCTCCTTGTTGATCTCCGTGGGCGGAGTGGGCGCGCGCTCCACGTGCGCGCGAAGTGTTTCGGTGCGCGTCAGCTTGTCGCGTCTTCCCCCGAACGGCGGGTCGCCCGTGAGCATCTCGTAGAGTATGACGCCCAGAGAATAGATGTCCGAGCGCTGGTCTACGTCGCGGCCTCTGGCCTGTTCCGGCGAGACGTACTGAGGCGAGCCGTACCTTGAGCCGGAAGTGTCCGTCACGTCCAGCCCACCCAGCTTTACTATTCCGAAGTCCGTCACCTTAACGCGCTCGTCCGTTGTCAGCAGTATATTCGCGGGCTTCAGGTCACGATGCACCAGTCCGCGATGCAGAGAGCCGTCTCTGTCTCTGTAGGTGAAGGTCTGCGCGTATGTGACCGCTTCAAGTATCTGCTCGAAGATGTCCAGAGCGCGGTCAACCGTAAGCGGGCACTCCTCGCTCGCGCAGAGTTCCGCCAGGGAGCGCCCCTCGACGAACTCCATCACAATGTAGTAGGTCTGCTCCCCTACTATGTAATCGTAGATTTTGACTATGCCCGGATGGTCCAGCTGCGACTGTATGTAAGCCTCTTTTTCAAAGCGTGAGCGGAGGCGGCGAAGGTCTGAAGGCGCGCGGGCGTCGATGGATTTGATGGCGACCGTGCGCGGCAGTTGCTGGTGCTGGCCGCGATAAACTACACCCATCCCGCCGCGCCCTATGCACTCTTCTATACGATAACTGCCTATGATGGTCTCGTCCGCCAAGAGTCTCCAAAACCCCTCAGGGCAAAAGTAATCCAAAGCAGCCAAAAGGTAAAAGGGAAAAGGCAAAAGTTAAGAGAAAGAAGACGGGGCTTCTCATCTTTAACTTTTGCCCTCCGGCTTTTTACCTTCGGCCTCTTTCAGGCCGTTTTCTTTTCTTCCTCGTAGACATCGCGCAGGACTTCCGCGATGGGCGGAGGCGGATGCGCGCCGGGCCGTCTGGGCGCTGCGGCGCGTCTAGCATGATTTTCGGGCTGGGAAGAAACGCGCTCTACGACTGCGCTCGGCGCAGGTTGCATGGGTTGAGTGAGCGCCGGGATGGCTTCCAACCGCTCCCGGCTTTCGGCCAGAAGCGTCGCCGCTCGCTGGCGACGCGCGCGGTCGAGGCTGCGAATCGCCGCCATGGTCATGGGAGCTTCCGACGGCTCGCGCTCCAGCTTGCGAAGGATGTGTACGTAGCGAGAAAGCTCCGGCGAAGGCGCCAGGCGGTGGCGCTCGTCCGCCAGATCGTTCTCTACGACATAGGAGAGATGCTCTACGGCAGCCTGATGGTCTCCGGCGTGATTGTAGAGAGCGCCGAGCGCGTAATAGACCAGAGGCGGCGGGTCTGTCATAGCATGCAGCACGCGCTCGCCTCGCTCAATGACCTCCATTATCTCAAAGCCGTACCAGCGGCGCTCTTCGTCGCGCAGGATGTCGTTGGCGGAGATGAAGAACTCGAAGATGCGCCCCGTCTCCTGATGGTCAGAGCGCTGCACCGCGCGATATATGAAGTAGGTGATGACCGTGAAGAAGATTATGACAGACGGCGGGATGCCCATCACGCCCAGCATGGCGATGATGACTATAATCGCCAGAATTCTCTGCGTCGCTTCTCTTCCCTTTGTTCCCATGACGAATTAAATTCTCTGCCGAATCTTTGCGCCTGCTTCTTCCGTTGAAAGCGTGCCGCCGAGGTCGCGCGTCGTCTCGCCTGCGCGGATTGCGTCCCGAACCGCTCGCTCGACGGCCCGCCCCGCCTCCGCATGTCCAAGATATTCTAGCATCATCGCAGCAGTCAGGATAGCTCCAACCGGATTGGCCACATTTTTCCCCGCCAGAGGCGGCGCGCTGCCATGCACGGGCTCGAAAAGCGAGACTTTCCCCGGGTGAATGTTGCCAGACGCCGCCAGGCCAAGCCCTCCCTGAAGCGCCGCCCCCAAATCGGTCAGGATGTCTCCGAACAGATTGTTCGAGACGACGACATCGTACTGCGCGGGGTCCTGCACCATGAACATAGCCATGGCGTCCACGTACTGATGATTGGCTTCAATCTCCGGAAAGCGGGCGGCAACCTCCCTGAAGACGCGCTGCCAGAGGTCGCCGCCGAAGCGCTGCACGTTGGACTTGTCGGCCATGGTGACGCGCTTTCTCCCCTGAGCCCTGGCGTACTCGAAAGAGGCCGTGATGATTCTCTCGACGCCGCGTCGCGTGTTCAACTCTTCCTGCGTGGCTATCTCGTCAAGGGTTCCCTTCTTGAGAAAACCGCCCGCGCCGCAGTAAGCGCCCTCCGTGTTCTCGCGGAAGACCACGAAATCTATATCTTCCAGCCTGCGATTGCGAAGCGGCGTCAGGCGCTCATCTAGCAGCCGCACGGGCCGAAGGTTGATGTACAGGTCAAGCCCGCGCCGCATCCCCAGCAGAATATCTTCTGCATGCTTGTTGGAAGGGACGCGAGGGTCTCCGAACGCGCCCGCGAGGATAGCGTCGAAGTCGCTTGAGAGATGCTCAAGCGCGCCTTCGGGTAAGGTCACGCCCTCGCTTAAAAATTTGTCCGCGCCCCAGTCGAACTGGGTCAGCTCAAGCCGAACGTCGTGCGTCTCTCGCACGCGCCCAAGCACATGAACCGCTTCGCGTATAACTTCCGGGCCTATGCCGTCACCGGCGACGACAGCTATGCGTTTAGTAGTTTGCGCCATTATTTCTCTGGACTCTGATTTTGCAGTTCAATAGGGCACGCAGAGGACCGGGATGCGTGTGCCGCGCAGGACTTTCTCGGCGGTCGAGCCGAAGAGAATCTCTTCGGGCGGCGTGGAGCGACCGCGCACGCCCATGATAATCATGGGCAAATCAAGGTCGCGCGCAATCTTCAGTATCTCAACAAAGGGGATGCCTACGACAATCATGCGCTCTACGTCGAGCGCGCCCGTGTCCATGCCTTCGAGCATGCCGGTGAAATCCATCTCGGCTCGCTCACGCAGCCGCGCCGTAATCTCGTCCGCCGTTCCCAGAGAAGCCGCGACGGCGTCGTCCAGAAAGTTCTGGTCGATCACGTGCAGTAGCGTGATGTCGCCGTCGGGCGCGGCTATGCCTACGGCGGCCCTCACGGCGTTGACAGAGGCCGGGGAGAAATCTACCGGAACGAGTATGTCCGTTGCTTTTAACATGACGTAGAACCTACTTTCAGAACACGAGTCGGCAGGGGATTCCCGACGATGGGTCAGGCTGTCTTTCCGGCCAGGAGCTTTTTCTCAATGCGGGGCAGGCTGCCTATCACAACGTCACCCACAATCTTCAGGCTCTGCGCGGAAATCTTATCGAGCGTATCGTCCGCAGTAT
>DASVVZ010000519.1:0-9199 GCA_036389875.1 Pyrinomonadaceae bacterium | reverse complement strand
GGCGAGCCCGCACACGCGGAAGAGCCGCAGGCCGAGCGCCGCAATTTCTGGAGCGCGCTCTTTCGCCGCGAGCGAGCGCGAAAGGCCGTAGCGCCCGCACTTCATGTACGGGAAAGCTTGCATACTTCAATCAGCAGATAGAAGCGGAACAAAACAACATGGCACTCAGAGAGAGATTAATCAGGGAATCAAGTCAAGCCGCAGCGCCGGTTGCCGAAGACGGCGCGGGCGGCCAGCACACTTTTCAGGAGATGAAGTCGCGACTTCATCGCGCTTTGATTAACCGCATGGACTTGACCAAGCTCAACGAGCTTTCGCCGGAGCAGGTTCACGCGGAGGTCGCCAGACTGGCGGAAGGCGTGCTCGCAACGGAAGCCATGCCGCTCTCCACCTCGGAGCGCGAGCGGCTGGTGAGCGACGTGCGCCACGAGCTTTTCGGCCTCGGGCCGCTTGAGCCGCTTCTGGCAGACCCGACCATCTCCGACATCCTCGTCAACTCTCATCGCCAGATCTACATAGAGCGGCGCGGGCGACTTGAGATAACGGGCGTCGCCTTCAAGGACGACGAGCACCTGATGCGAGTCATCGAGCGCATAGTCTCAAGTGTTGGACGCCGCATAGACGAATCGTCTCCCATGGTAGATGCACGCTTGCGCGACGGCTCGCGCGTCAACGCCATCATCCCGCCGCTCTCCATAGACGGCCCCGTGCTCTCTATACGCCGCTTCGGCTCAGACCCCCTGCGCATGAGCGCGCTGATAGAGAATCGAGCGCTCACGAAAGATATTGCCGATATGGTTGAGATGTGCGTCCGCGCCCGTCTGAACGTTTTAATCTCGGGCGGAACGGGCGCTGGCAAGACCACGCTGCTCAATGCGCTCTCGGCCTACATACCTGAGTACGAGCGCATTGTCACGATAGAAGACTCCGCAGAGCTTCAACTGCAACAGCCGCACGTGGTGCGACTTGAGACCCGCCCGCCCAACATCGAGGGCAAGGGAGAGGTCACGCAGCGAGACCTTGTGAAGAACGCTCTGCGCATGCGCCCGGATCGCATTGTCATCGGCGAGGTGCGAGGCGGCGAAGCCATAGACATGCTTCAGGCTATGAACACGGGCCACGACGGCTCTTTAACGACTGTCCACGCCAACACCCCGCGCGACGCTCTGGCCAGGCTGGAAACGATGATTCAGATGACGGGCATGCGCCTTTCCGACCGCGCCATGCGCCAGCAGATAGCCTCCGCGCTTGACCTTGTGATTCAGGTGGCCCGCATGTCGGACGGCACGCGCCGCGTCACATCCATCTCGGAGATTACCGGCATGGAGGGCGAGGCCATCACCATGCAGGAAATCTTCCAGTACGAGCGCACGGGCATCGACCGCGACGGAATGGTCATAGGCCGCTTCCGCGCCACCGGCATCCGCCCGCGTTTCAGTGAACGGCTCAAGGCTTACGGCATGCAGTTGCCGCGCATCTTCTTCGAGGAGCAGTAAATCATGTTGCTACCCTTTCTGGTTTTTCTCTTATGCCTGTTCCTTGTCTTAGGCTTATACCTGCTGGCGACGCGCGGCACGGAAGCAAGGCGCGAGCGGCTGCGCCAGCGCCTGGGCGAAGTCCTGCTGCATTCGGCGCACACCGAAGACGTGGAGGTCTTGCTCGCCCGCCAGGAGCTGATGAGCGAGATCCCCTGGATGAATCGCGTGCTTGTGAAGGTGCAGGCCGCCATGCAGCTCAAGCGAGTGCTCGACCAGGCCGACCTTCAAATCACGGTCACGCGCCTTCTCATGTTCTCCATGATGGCGGGCATCCTTGCCGCGCTGGCCGTCTCCATGCTGACGGCCTCGATTCTGCTCATCGCCATCATCGGGCTGTCGGCCGCTTCCATCCCCTTCATACACGTCTTCTGGATGAGGAAGCGCAGGTTCGACAAGTTCCTGGAGCACCTGCCGGACGCGCTTGAGCTGATGAGCCGCGCGCTCTCGGCAGGCCACGCCTTCTCCGAAGCGCTGCACATGGTCTCGACCGAGATGCCCGAGCCGATTGCCACGGAGTTTCGCAAGACCTACGAGGAACAGAACCTGGGCCTTTCGCTCAAGCTCGCGCTTCAGAACCTGACCGAGCGCATCCCTCTTCTGGACCTCCGGCTGTGCGTCACGGCCATACTGATTCAGCGCGAGACGGGCGGCAACCTGGCGGAGATTCTTGAGAAGGTGGCCGTCACCATACGCGAGCGCTTCCGCATCCTTGGCGATTTGAAGACCCTGACGACCAGCTCTCGTCTGTCGGCGTGGCTCCTCTGCGGGATGCCCATCTTCGTCGCCGTCGCCATCACCATCATGAACGACGAGTACATGAGCGTCCTGTGGAGAGACCAGCGCGGCCACAAGCTCATAGCCGCAGCCATGCTCCTGCAAATCACAGGCATGCTGATTGTCAGAAAGATTTTGAGGATAAAAATTTAGCTGGCGGTAAGCAGTCTAACAAAAAGCTTCTGACTGCACTCTGCCGCCCGCTCACCGCTTATTACTGAGGAAGCCATGTTACTTATCATCACCGTCTCCACCTTCATCTGCATCACGCTCGGCGTGGTCGGGTTGTACTGGGCTCTGTTTCGTCCGGCGAGCGCCGCTACCGAGCGGCTCAGACAGATGCAGGACGGCGCGGGCATTGCGACGGCTTCGGGCACGCTCACGGAAGAGCGCCAGCCCGTGGCGGATTTCGCCGAGCGCATCGCGTCGCCCATCAGCCGCCTCGTGCCGCCCTCCGCCATGGAAGCGCGCAAGATTCAGAAGCAGTTGATGCAGGCGGGCTTTCGCGGCGAGAACGCGCCGCTCATCTATCGCGCGTTGCAGCTTGTCTCGCTCGTCTTCTTCCCGAGCGCGGTCGCCTTCGGGTGCGCCTTGCTGGGGCGTTCAGTTTCGGACGCGCTGCTCTTCATCCTCTTCGCCTTCGTCATAGGCTTTTTCCTGCCGCGTTTCCTGCTGGCCCGCATGATTAAAGGCCGACAGCAGAGGGTGCGCTGGGGACTCGCAGACGCGCTTGACCTGATGGTCGTCTCCATTGAAGCGGGCCTGGGGTTGAACGCCGCCATGCTCCGCATCAGCGAAGAGCTGAAGACGGTTCATCCGGACATCAGTGGAGAGTTCGAGCTTGCGAACCTGGAGATTCGCGTGGGCCGGGAGCGCGACGAAGCGCTGAGAAATCTGGCGGAGAGAACGGGCGTTGACGACCTCAGAAGCCTTGTCGCCATGTTGATTCAGGCGGACCACTTCGGCACATCAATAGCCCGGGCCGTGCGCGTCTTCTCCGACTCGCTTCGCACCAAGCGGCGACAGCGAGCCGAGCAGGCGGCGCAGAAGGCTGCGGTCAAGCTGCTCTTCCCGCTGGCGCTCTTTCTTTTCCCCACGCTCTTCATAGCAATCCTTGGCCCCGCAGCGCTCAACCTGATTGACACGCTCGGCAACATGTAAGGAGGTCTTTCCTAAGCCATGAAAAAACGTACCATCATCGCCATCCTTTTGGCTTTCACGCTGACCTTCGGCATCTCCGCGCTCTGGAACGAGGCTATGACGAACGTGCGTGAGGGCGACACCGACACCAACGTCATAGAGCAGAACGGAGCCGAAGCAGGCAAGACGAAGGATAAGAAGAAGGGTAACGCGGTCATCACCGCACTGAAGACCCCCTTAAAGGCCATTGGTCGGCTCTTTGGCCGCGGCAAGTCGGATGACCGCATCGAGCGCCTGACGGAAAAAGACGTGGAGAGATTCGAATCTTCCGGCGTCGCGCGTGTCGAAGACAGCCGCACGGAGAAGCCTGCCAGGACGACCAGCGTCTCCGCACGCGACTATCTGACGGAAGGCCGCACGCTGCTCGCGGCGGGCCGCATCAACGAAGCGATTGCGGCGCTTTCTCAGGCAGCGTCGCTGGACCCTTCCTTGAGCGAGGCGCACAACCTGCTGGGCGTGGCCTTCGACCGCAAGGGCATGAACGAGCGAGCGCGTGAATCTTATGAGCGGGCCGTCAAGGCCGAGCCCGAAGACGCGCAGACGCTCAACAACCTGGGCTACTCCTTCTATTTGAACGGCAACTACCGCGCGGCCATCGACCGGCTGAAGCGTGCAGCCAAATTAGCGCCCACGGACGGGCGTATCCTTAACAACCTGGCGCTGGCGCAATGCCGTTTGGGCAAATACAAGGATGCGCTGAGGAGCTTCACGCGCGCCGGGGGCGAATTCATGGGACGCATCAACACCGCGACCATGCTTGAGCGCGCGGGCCGCGACAGCGAGGCCATAGAGCAGTATGAAGCCGCGCGTCGCATCGACGCTGACTCGGCGGTCGTGCTGCGTCGGCTGTCGGAACTCTATCAACGCTACGGCCGCGACAATGAGGCGCAGGCCGCGCGCGTCGCTCTGGCTGGCAACGGCGGCCCGGCGCTCGCCTTCTGGGGAAATTAAAAGATTGATTCGATGAATCAATAGGTAAAATCGTGATGACTCATACGACTATATTGACACGGACTGAGATTGAGAGCATGGGGCCGCCGCCGCCCGAAGAGCTTTCGGAGGCCGGAGTGGCCGAAGGCTTTCTCTGCGACCTTGCGCTCAAGCACGTGGGCTACCTGCCTGATCCTACGACAGCCGGCATAGCCGAGAGGCTTCAGCTGCCGCGCACGCTCACGGAAGAGCTGTTGCAGCATCTCTACAGGGAGAAGCTGGTAGAGGTGCGGCTTCAGACGAGCGTGGGCGCGACGCGCTACGCCATGCTGGATAAGGGCTGGGAGCGGCTGAAGCGCGTGCAGTCGGTCTGCGGCTACACGGGGCCTGCGCCCGTGTCGCTGGACGACTACACGCACATGATGCGTCTTCAGGCCGTGCCTTCGCGTCCCGCTTCGAGCGAGAGCGTGAAGAGCGCCTTTCACGATCTGGTGCTGCCGGAGACGCTCTTGCAAACCCTCGGCTGCGTCATCAACTCTCGCCGCTCTCTCTTTCTGACTGGCATCCCCGGCACCGGCAAGACTGCCGTTTCCGAGCGCATCAACGCCGCCCTGCCCGGGGCCATCTGGATTCCCTACGCGGTGGAGCTGGACGGCCAGGTTATTCGCATCTACGACTCCCATTGTCACAAAGTCGCTTCCGAAGAGGCGACGCCGTTCGAGTATGACCGTCGCTGGGTGCTGATAGAGCGCCCGCTGGTCATAGTGGGCGGCGAGCTGACGCTGGACGATACAGACCTGAAGTGGTCTGAGTCGGCGCGTTTTTACGAAGCCCCGTTTCAGATGAAGTCAAACGGCGGCACGCTCGTCATAGACGACTTCGGTCGTCAGCGCGTCGCGCCGCACGAGCTGCTGAATCGCTGGATCGTCCCGCTGGAGCGCCGCGTTGATTACCTGACGCTCGTGACCGGAAAGAAACTCGAAGTCCCGTTCGAGCAGCTGGTGGTCTTCTCCACCAACCTGGAAGAGAAGGATTTGGTGGATGAAGCCTTTCTGAGGCGCATGGGGTATCGCGCGCGAGTCGAGCCGCCTACGCCGGCCGCCTACATGGAGATTTTCCGTCGCACGGCCTCTGCGCGAGGGCTTCACTGCGAGCAGTCCTGCCTGGATCACCTGCTCAACAACTACATGATAGAGCACCGGGTGATGAAGGCTTGCGAGCCGCGCGACATATTGAACCGCGTCACGGACATCTGCCTTTTCGAGGGAAGGCCGCTCGAATTGTCTCCCAAGCTGATTGACATCGCTTGGCGCAACTACTTCGGCACGTCGCACGGCTTTACCCCCAACGAAGAGCGCGCCAGCTTCGGCCAATCCAAAACCGACCCGCTTCAACTTTAGAGAAGAGTAAGAGCATGACCCGAATGACAACCCGTGTTCAGAGCTACGTTTCCCTGACCCTGCTTCTACTGGCCGCCGCAGTTGGCGGCACGACCGCCAGCGCGCAAAGCTCTTCCCCTACCGCGCCGGTTAGCAGAAGCGGCGGTCGAGGCCAGCGTTTTCGCACACAGGGCGCTGCGCGCTCCCCCGTAGTCGTACGCGTACGCGCAGGCGAAACGCTGGCCTCCCTTTCCGCACGCTTCAACGTTCCTGTGGAAGATCTGGCGCACGCCAACAACCTCAGGTCGGACGTGCGACTCACAGCGGGCCAACAGGTGATTGTTCCCCTCGGCTCCGCGCCGGAGAAGACAACCGTGGCGCCGCCCGCAACGGTCGTTCAGCAACCGGACGCCAACCGGCTCAGGTTTACCGACGGAACCGCCGTGGAGTTCGACGACGCCTGGGAAGATTCGCGCGGCGTCTGGTACAGAAAAGGCGGGCTGGTCAATCTTGTGACCAGAGACCGCGTGGCTGCGATTGAGAGAAAGACGGCTGAGGCCACAGACGCCCGAACTCAGCCCGCCGCGCAGCCCGGAGTGAAAGTAGTCGAAGTGGCAGAGACCGCGAAGCGGGAGCGCGAGCCCGTCTGGATTTATCTGGTCGGCGGCGCGCGTGTCGAGGCCGAAGAGGTGACCGAGACGGACGCTGGCGCATGGTACAAGCGCGGCGGTCTCTCAATCTTTCTCGAACGCTCGCGTATTGAGCGTATAGGATATGAAAGGCCCACTGATTCGGGCGAGCCTGCCGCCAAGGGTACTTGGATAGAGCGAGGCTGGACTACTGGCAATTCCAGGCTGGACGAATTTATTCGAGCGGGCGGGCAGCGCTGGGGCGTTGACCCCTACCTTATCTTTTGCGTCATGGAGCAGGAGTCGCGCTTTAATCCGCGCGCCCTGTCTCCGAAGGGAGCGCAGGGGCTTATGCAACTGATGCCGGGAACGGCTGCGCGCTTCGGCGTACGTAACAGCTTCGACCCGCAGCAGAACATCATGGGCGGGACGCGCTACCTGAAACAGTTGCTTGAACAGTTCGGCGGTCGCGTTGATTTGGTGCTGGCCAGCTATAACGCGGGCGAAGGCGCTGTGATGAAGTACGGCGGAAACGTGCCGCCCTACAGGGAGACGCGCGATTACGTTCGCCGCATAGGGGCCAGGTACGGCCAGCAGAACTCTATAGTACAGGCCACGGCCATGACCCGCTCCGCTCCGGCGCAGCAGAAGTAGATGAATTTGTCTCAGGGGTGAAGCGCTATGAAGTTTCGTACGACGAGAATCCTTGCCGCTCTGGCTATCTCTATGTTCTTTTGTCAGGCGGCGCTGGCCCAGCAAGCCAGGGAAGCGCCTCTGACGAACGCTTCCGTGGTCAAGCTCGTGCGCGCAGGCTTCAAAGATAACACGGTTATCAGCATCATTCGCTCGCGCCCGCATCAATTCGACCTCTCGCCCGACCGTCTGATAGAGCTGAAGAAGAACGGCGTCAGCGAAAAGATAATCCTTGCCATGCTGGCCGCGGACGATTCATCGTTCGCTGACGATGGCTGGAGCGACGACTCCTTCTTCAGGGATTCGCTGGGCTCGCGCACGGGCAATAATCAGAGCGGCGGCAATGGAAACTCCGCAGACATCTTCGGCAATAGCGGCGGCTCAAGGGGACGCTCGCGCAGCACAGGCTCTCGGGGCGGAAACAGCGACGACGCGCAGACAACCGGAAGCGCCACTGTCAAAATCATTCGCCCGCCCGCCGAATCCGGCGGCACAACCGGGCCGCCCACGATGGAGCGAACGCCCACGCTCACGAACAACTCAATCATAGAGCTGGTCGAGGCGGGCTTTTCCGAAGGCACCATCATCCGCAGGATAGAGCAATCGCCAGTCGAATTTGACCTCACGCCCGACAAGCTCAAGGAGCTTCGCCGCCGTCGCGTGACCGAAGCGATTATCTCTGCCATGACGACCGCCATGAGCGACGGCCCCGAAGAGAAGCGCGCTACACAATGAAGAAAGAGATGGTAGAGAAGGGGAGCCCGGTGTCAGGTGTCACGCGTCGGAAAGGGAAGAGCCATACAGTTCTCTTTACCCGCCGGCCGCTTCGTCCTCTACACTTGTGCCTTCTGCCATTTGCCGTCTGCTTTCTCCTTCTCTTTCTGCCTCACGCGCTGGCGCAACAGGACAGCAACTTCGGGCTGCCGCCGCCACCTCCCTTGAAGCCAAAGCCAAGCCCCACGCCGCGCATAGAAGAGATGGAGCTGAACGAGGGCGACACCATCAGCGTGAGCACTACGGAAGTGCTTCTGCCCGTCACCGTGCGAGACCAGTCGGGCAGGCTTGTGACGGGACTTAAACGGGAAGACTTTCGCATCTTCGAGGACGGGCGCGAGCAGCCTTTGACAGACCTCGACCTCAGGCAGGTACCCGTCGATGTCGTCCTGATGATAGATGCTTCTTCGAGCGTGGCCGGCAACCTTGAAGATTTCCGCCGCGCCGTGGAAGAGTTCGCAGACCGCCTTGCGCCGGAAGACCGCATCAGCCTGGTGAAGTTCGACGACCGCGTTGAGTTGATTCAGGACTGGACGCAGAGCCGTGTTCAGCTTCGTCGCTCATTACGGCGCATCAACCCCGGCGTCTTCACGCGCTTCTACGACGCCCTCATGCTGGCCGCGCGCGAGCAGTTTCAAACGGGGCAGCGCCGCCACGCCATAGTCGTCCTCACCGACGGCATAGACAGCCGGCGCGGCTACGCTTCGCTTGAGATGGCGCTCGGCGCTCTGCTGCAATCGGGGGCGGGCGTCTACGCAATCAGCAACACGGAGATAGAGCGCGCGAAAAAGCGCAGGGAGCTTGATACGCTGCTGGCTTCCGACTCCTCCGCCGTGCAGTTTAACCAGCTTCGTATAGGAGATTTGCGCGAGGGGCTAAAGGTGCTGGACGCGAGCGAGCAGAACCTTGAGCGGCTGGCGGAACTGACCGGCGGGCGCATCTTCAAGCCCGAAAGCTTTGCCAATCTGGACAGCGTTTACCGCGAAGTGGCCGAAGATTTACGCAGCCAGTACTCTATCTACTATTCGCCGCAGAACAAGGCCCGCGATGGTCGCTTCAGGCGCGTGCGCGTGGAGGTTCGCAGCCCGCAGCTTCGCGCAAAGACCCGCATAGGCTACTTTGCGCCGCGCACCTAAAAGATTGAGATATTTATAAATGCTTACTTAAGAGACAACTTTATTAATTGCCATTCTATTGCAATAATTCCGCAACCCTAAAGAATAATTCGACGGCTATTGTCTCAACTTCACGGAGCAACAATTCGGTGGGCATATAAGGGAAG
>DASVVZ010000518.1:0-8473 GCA_036389875.1 Pyrinomonadaceae bacterium | reverse complement strand
AGGCGCAATCTGTCCTTTAGCGCCCTCGTCTCGCACACGCTCGTCAATCAGGAGCTTCATCCTCTCAAGGAGCATGTTGGTGGTCAGGCCGCTCTTGGTCTCAACCTCCCGGCCGAGCCCACGGTCTACAGCCGCGCCCATGCCTTCCAGCAGGCGGCGCAGTAAACGCTCTGGCATAGCTCCTTCAGGCTTCTTTTTCTTCTCTTCGTTCTTTTCGTTTTTCGTTGAGGGTTTGGTCATAGCTCAAAATGTGACTGAACGGAACTCAATTTTCAACCTCAAAAGCTAAGCTCGAAGACACAAAACGTGCCGGGAGAGAGGGAATCGTAGAAAGAGAAAAGCCAGCGCTTTCCCCTGTATAAAACCGGAACCCCGGCTCTGACCTATTTACCCCAGACATTGCCTGAAGCGAAGGGGGAACGACGAAACTCAAATCTGTCATATTTGCTCTGGCGCCATTCTAGCCGAAACAGGCCGCGAAAAACAGTGCAGAAATCAGAGTGCCGCCTTGATTAACGAAAAGCCGATTAACGTCGAATGGTCCCTCTTTAATTCATCATTCTGCGCCTTGCCCCCGGACTTTACCCCTCTGCCTGGCGGCTTCGTAGAGAATTATTCCGCCTGCGACAGCCGCGTTGAGGCTCTCAACGGGGGGGCGCATGGGGATGCGTACGGCCTCGTCCAGCATTGATACTTCGCCTGAGCTCAGTCCGGCGGCTTCAGCCCCTAGAACTATGGCGCAAGGTTGTGTCCAGTCTATGTCGGTGTGCGCGCAGGCGGCGCCGAGCGAAGCGCCAACGGTGCGTATGGAATTCTCCCTGCACCAGCCTGTGACCTCCGCAAAGTCAGCTCTCTCCCAGAGCGGCAGCCGAAAGCTTGAGCCCATGGCCCCGCGCAGGGCTTTCGTTGAAAAGAGGTCTGCCGTCCCCCTGGTAGAGATGATGCCGTCTGCGCCGGCCGCCTCAGCCGTCCTGAGAATCGCGCCCGCGTTGGCCGGGTTGTTGATGCCGTGAATGATTACCAGAAGAGGTGTAATAGAGGGCTGCGATTGTTCGGTGCGCCGGGTTTTCAGTGCGGCGAGAAGTTTGTCTACGCCCGTGTGGGGTCTGGACGCCAGCAGGACTATCCCCTGCGGCGTCCTTGTGTCGGAGACGGAAGCCAGCACTTCATCGCTCACAGGCGAGAGGCGCGAGCCCGTGAGCTTCAGCTCCTTCATGAGAGCTGCGCCGCGCTCTTCGCTCTGAAATTTTTCCGTGTACAGAGCATCCTGAACAACCAGGCGCGAGCGGATGGCCTCTTCACAGAGGCGCAGCCCCTCTATAAAAATCTGCTCCGGCGCGTCACGCCTGTCGCGCACGGCGCGCGCGTGCTTTACCAGAGAGTTGTGGCGGCTGCTGATTTTCCCGCTATCCATCCGGTTCAAGCCTTATCTAATTCAACCTCGGCCCAGACGGGCCAGTGGTCGGATACACCCAGGGGCTTGATGACGCCCCAGCGCGTCACTTTCAAGCCCCGCGTGAAAATCCAGTCCGGGTGTAGACGAATCAAACCCGCACGCCAGGTGGCTACTCCCGTCGTCATGGGCGTGGAGTAACCGCGCTCCTCAAGAAATGAGCGCACGCGTACGCAAGCCTTACGGGTCAGGGTATTAAAATCACCGAGTATCACTGTTGGCCCGTAGAGAAGCTTTGCGCGCTCTATGACCGCATCGTGCTGCTCAAGCTGCTCGTCCGTTGAGGCGTGCGGGTCTATGTGCAGGTTGAAGATATTAACATGCTGATTCTGAAGCCTGACGCGGGCCTCAAGCGCGAGCCTCGGACGCCAGGCGCATTCCGACCAGGGAAGCTCTACGCGCTCCACTTCAAGAAGGGGCGTGCGGCTGAGGATAGCTACGCCGGTGTCTCCGTTTTCATGCGGAGCTATGTGCTCTTCGAAATCCAGATACCATTGCTTTGCCTTCGGCTCTTCCTCTCGCGGCAGATTGAGCGAAGCGTGCGCGTAGCTCATACGCAGCTCGCGCGCAAGCTCCAGCGCAACGTGGTGGCCGCCGGCTCTGACCGTTCCCTTATCGGCCTCCTGAAGCGCTATGACATCCGCCTGCGGAAAGCTTGCGTTGCCGGAAAGCGCACGCGCAGCCCTTCTGATGTGGCGCGCAACGAGCCGGGCGCGGCGGTGCGGGAGCCTCAATCCGACGCGCCGCAGCAGGCTGCCCGTGATTAAGTACTGCCCGACCGCGTAGCGTATGTTGTAGGAAACGAAGACGAGCCTTGATTGCTCCGCGCTCACCGAAGCAGGGGAGAAGCTTCCCGTCTCAACCTCGCCTGAAGCTTCCGCCACAATGGTTTCATGTTCGACCGTAGCCATCTTTGCCTCTTATCTTTACGCGAACCGGATGATAATGCAAAATCAGGTCGTTTGAAATGTAAAAGGGGAGTTGTAAATGTCAGACGGAGCAATCATCGTGGCCGTGTCCGATATGTTCTTCGCGGCTAAGATTCGCGCGACTGCGGAAGCCTTAAAGGTTCCGCTGCGTTTCATCAGAACGGCGGAAGAGATTGTTCGCGCGGCTCGGGAAGAGAATCCGTCTCTGATTATTCTGGACTTGCACCAGCAACAGCCGGACCCGTTTCATCTGGCCCGCGAGCTGAAGAGCTGCGACGAATTTCGGCACATACGCCTTTTAGGATTCTTCTCGCACGTGCAGACAGAGCTAGAAAGACGAGCCCGCGAGGCGGGCTTTGAGCAAGTCATGCCGCGCTCGGCCTTCACCAGACGGCTGCCGGAAATTCTTCAGGGCGGGTAAGACAATTTGCCTTCCGGCTTTTCCTCATCCGACCGCACACGACTTTCTGAAGAAGCATGCGGGCCATCGCTCTCTCCGAAAAAGTACCAGAGCACGAATGCTATCAGGCACGCGCCCGCGATTGCGACGGCGATTTCCGTTGCATCCATTCTCTTATCGCTCGCGGTGTTCTGGCCTGAACCGGCGCAGGCGAAGACTGTTGGCGACGACGGAAACGCTGGAGAGAGACATGGCGGCGCTGGCGATGATGGGAGAGAGTAGCCAGCCCGTGAAGGGATAAAGCAGACCTGCCGCGACGGGGATGCCCACGACGTTATAGATGAAGGCCCAGAAGAGATTCTGCCGGATGATGCGAATGGTTGCGCGAGAGAGCGAGATGGCTGTGACGACCGCGCGCAGGTCGCCGCGAATCAGCGTGATGTCGGAAGCCTCAATGGCAACGTCTGTGCCTGTTCCTATGGCTATGCCTACGTCCGCCTGCGCCAGTGCAGGTGCATCGTTGATTCCGTCTCCGACCATTCCTACCAGCTTCTTCTCGGCCTGAAGGCGCTTCACCTCGCGCGCTTTATCTTCAGGCAGCACTTCCGAGAGAACGCGGTCAATCCCCACGCTGCGGGCGACTGCCTCCGCCGTCCGGCGGTTGTCGCCCGTCATCATCACCACCTCCAGCCCCATACGCCGAATGGCGAAAATCGCCGCCTTCGATTCCGGCTTTATCTCGTCGGCTATCGCCAGAAGGCCCGAGAAATGTCCGTCGACGGCGGCATAAACGGGCGTCTTGCCGTCTTCTGCTAAACGAGCCGCTCGCTCTACGAATCCGTCGAGTGAGACGCCGCGCTCGGCCATCAGCTTAGCGTTGCCGAGCAGAATACAGCGCCCTTCAACTGTGGCCTCTACGCCGTGACCCGCCAGCGCGTTGAAGCCAGAGACCGGGCTCAGCTTCAGGTTCCTCTCTTCCGCGCCGCGTACTATGGCCCTGCCAAGCGGATGCTCGCTCCCTCTTTCGGTCGCGGCAACCAGCCCGAGCAAGTCGTTCTCGTCTACTCCACTGGCAGGCAGTACGTCCGTCAGCACCGTATGACCGCGCGTAATCGTCCCGGTCTTGTCGAGCACAATCGTTTGCAGCTTATGAGCTATTTCAAGACTCGCGCCGCTCTTTATCAGGACTCCGTTTTCAGCGCCGCGCCCCGTGCCCACCATCACGGCTGTAGGCGTGGCCAGCCCCAGCGCGCACGGGCAGGCAATGATTAGCACGGAGACGAACGTGTTGAGCGCCATGATGAAACGCACGTCAACAGGCGCGGCTATGAACCAGACGACAAAGGTTGCAAGCGCTATGGAGATGACTGCTGGCGTGAAGATGCCGCTCACGCGGTCTGCCAGTTGAGCAATGGGAGGACGGGAGCCCTGCGCTTCCTGCACCAACTTGACTATCTGCTGAAGCGCAGTGTCGCGGCCTACCCTGGTCGCGCTGAAGCTGAAAGCTCCCGTCATATTGATGGTAGCCCCGAAGACCTCTGCGCCCGCGGCCTTCTCCACAGGCAGGCTCTCGCCCGTCAGCATGGATTCGTCTACTGCCGAAGCCCCGTCAACCACTTCTCCGTCAACGGGAATCTTTTCGCCCGGACGAACCATGACAATATCGCCGGGCATGACTTCTTCTACGGGCAGGTCAAGCTCGCCCCCGTCCCTGAGCACCCGCGCGGTTCTTGGCTGAAGTCCTATCAGCTTTCGAATTGCTTCGGAGGTGCGTCCCTTAGCACGCGATTCCAGAAGCCGGCCCAGAAGTATGAGCGCGATGATAACGCTGGCGGCTTCAAAGTAGACCGGAGCCTGAGCCGCCATGCCTTCCATGCTCGCCGTCTCTTGATTAGTCGCGGCAATGAAGAGGCCGGGAAAGAAGGTGGCCGCGACGGAGTATAGATAAGCCGTGCCCGTACCGACCGCGATCAGGGTATTCATGTCCGCCGCGCGGTGTCGAAAGGCCGCCCAGGCCCCGCGATAGAACTGCCGGCCGCAATAGATGACTACAGGAGTGGCCAGCGCCAGTTGCAGCCAGTTGACGCCCGTGAAGTTCAGCAGAGAAATGCGCCCGTGCGACATGGCTATCAACAGCACGGGCAGCGAAAGAATCGCCGCGAGCCAGAACTTCCATCTCAGCTCTTTATATTCGGCTTCGCGCGCGGCGCGTTCGGAATCTTCAGCCGAGATGCCCGAACCTTCGCACGGCACTTCCCGCACTCTATAGCCGTAATCCTCAAGAGCGCGCCGGACTGTCGCGGCGTCCGTAGCGCCCGGCAGAAATTCCGCGCGCACTTCCATGGTGCTCAAGTTGAAAGTCGCTTTGATGATGCCTTTAATCCTGTACAGATAGCCCTCAAGCTGTACGCTTGAGCCAGCCGGCCTCGCGGAATCGTCCACAATAAAAAGCGCTCGCGCAGAGCCGGTCGTGCCGTAACCAGCCGCCTTCACGGCGTCAATCAGCTCAACGATGCCGGTCGCCTTCGGATCATATTCGACCGTCGCGCGGGCGGTGGCGAAATTGACTCCGGCGCTTGCCACGCCGGGAGCCCTCGAAAGCTTTCGCTCTATGCGACGCGCGCATGCCGCGCACGTCATGCCCGTAACCGGCAGGTCGATACGCTCTATCTCCACGCCACCTTGCAAAGCCTTCCGCGGCTCTATAACGGTTGTGCTCGAATTACTCATCGTCGCCTCTATTTTACCTGCGAAAGAGAGACAGCGCATTCCGCGGGCAGGCGAATCGACAAACAAATTTCTGAACGGGCTGAAAAAGAGAACGGAAAAGGGAAGGCCACAGAAGCCTTCCCTTTGATAGATTGAGCATGAAACCCCGGAGTAATACGCTTAACCCACGGGGGCCGGGGCAATCACCCCGTGTATGGCGCGCACTTCGTTTATCAGCTGCTCGTACTGCTCTATGGTCAGAGCCTGAGCGCCGTCTGAAAGGGCTCGTTCCGGCTGGTCGTGGACTTCTATGATGAGGCCGTCGGCCCCGACCGCAACGCCCGCGCGAGCCAGCGGCGTGACCATGTAGTTCTTGCCCGTGCCGTGAGAAGGATCTACCACTACGGGGAGATGCGAGATGCGCCTCACGGCCGGGATGGCCGCCAGGTCCAGAGTGTTGCGCGCGTGTTGGGCGAAGGTGCGTATCCCGCGCTCGCACAGCACAACGTTGTAGTTGCCTTCGCTCATGATGTATTCGGCGGCGAGCAGCCATTCGTCTAAAGTGGCCGCCAGCCCACGCTTGAGAAGAACGGGAAGCCCGGAGCGCCCGGCGCGTCTGAGCAAAGAGAAGTTCTGCATGCTTCGCGCGCCAATCTGAATCATATCGGCGTAGCGCTCAAGCATCTCTATGCCGGATTCGTCCAGGGCTTCCGTCACAATCTTCAGGCCGTAAACCTCGCGCACTTCCGCCAGGATCTTCAAGCCCTCTTCACCGAGTCCCTGAAAAGCATAGGGCGAGGTGCGCGGCTTGAATGCGCCGCCGCGAAAGAAACGGGCGCCGCTTCGCCGCACGGCTTCGGCCACGCTGAATGCCTGCGCGCGGCTCTCTATGGCGCAGGGGCCAGCCATGATGGCAAGCTCGTCGCCGCCAATCGAAGCATCCCCGACGCGTACGATGGTTTTCTCGGGCTTCAGGTCAAGCGTTATCAGCTTGTAAGGCTTGCTGACGCGAATCGCTTCGGCTACGCCCGGCAGGTTCTCGAAGCGCGAGATCTCGACAGCCCCCTGATTGCCGGTAATGCCTATGGCCGTGCGCGTTGCGCCCGGCATGGCGTGTGCCCTGTAGCCAAGTTCCTCTACGACGCGCAACACGCCCTCGATCTGATCGGCAGTCGCGTCTGCTTTCATCACAATTAACATATCGTCCTCTAAAAGTGAGCGAGTCGGACAGAAAAAAGCTCGCCGTTCGATCGCCTACTTATCACTGCTCAATTTATACCTTTAGCTTCTCTTAAATGTACAGCGAAAGAATGTTGAATACGGCCTACATCCTATCGGGAATCGAGATGCCAAGGGCGTCAAGCGCCAGGGTCAACTGATGGCGCGTAATATCGGCAGCCGTGATAAGCACGGCGCGGCGTATAGCGTCCCTCTCTTTAATAATAGGGTGATGGTGGTAAAAAAGATTGAAGGCCCGCGCAAGATTGAAGGTGTACTTGGCGAGCGTGGCGGGCTCTGCGGCATCAGCCGCAAGACGAATGGTGTCGTCCAGCCTGGCGGCGAGCATCAGGAGCGACCAGATTTCATCGCCGCTCTTGCCTTCCAGAACCTTCGCCGTCATTCCTCTCTCATCGCCGTCCGAAACCTGCGCTTTAGTCATCAGCAGCTTTGCGTCGGGCTGGGCCGCCGGTTCAAGCTTGCGAAAGATGTTATTGGCTCGAACGGCTGCGTACTGGCAATACGGGCCAGACTCGCCTTCGAATGCAAGCGCTTCCTTGAAATCGAAAGCTATCACGGAGCTGCGCGTGAACTTTAGAAGAAAGTAGCGAAGGGCAGCGACCGCGATGGCATGAGCCGCCGCGTGCATCTCATCTTCGGAAAGCTGTTCCTCCTCGGAAAGCTGAGTGTTGCGGGTCCTCACCTCGCTCAGAGCGTTGGCTTCCAGGCGGTCGATGAGATCGTCCGCTTTGACTCCTATGCCTTTGCGCCCGCTCATCTCTACGAAGGGGCGCGTGCGGTCTTCTTCGCTCAGCTCAATGCCTAGCTCCTCGCAGGCGTCTATGGAGAGCGCCACCATCTCGTAGCCTAGATGAACGCTGGCCTCTTCGCCAACTTCCGGCGCGACCGATTGCACGCCGCGACTCACAACCTCCTGCGTGTAGGACTGGCGCGAGTCTATGACGTTATAAACGGTTGAGCCATCCCCAAAGCGCGGGCGAAGACGCGCGCCTATCAATTCCGTAGTGTCGTGGCGCACGTGCTCAGCCGTGGTCATCCAGGTGACCTGCCCGTCGAAATATTTGCGGAACGGCCTGTAGTTGAAATCAAGCCCGAGGCGTCCAAGCTTCCAGAGCTGGTACGCTATGTCCTTGCCCGTGTAGGTGACAGTCCCGTTCGAGCGCACGATTATCTTATCCGCTTCGTGCTCGTCCGTGCCCGTGTGAGATTCAAAGGGCATGACCCAGCAGCCCTTGTTCTTACCTTCCGTGGCAAGATGAATGACGCCGCGCTCCTTCATGCGTTCGAAGGCGGCGTCCCAGAAATGCAGGTGCAGAATCTCGGACTCTCTGGGCAGCAGGTCGTATCGAATTCCCAGCCGCTCCATGGTGTCCAGTATGCACTCGACGTTGCGCGTGGCCACGTAATCGGCCAGCTCCGCCGTGGGGTTGCCGCCCTCTTCTATAGCGTGAAGCGTCTCTGCGCGCAGCTTCAGGCGCTCAGCCGACGGCTCAGCGTTCGGGTCGTCGTTGCGGTAGAAGAGCCCTACGCGCGTGTACAGGTCCCAGCAGTAGTAATCGAAGGGACGCTCCTTCGGAAGGCTTTTATCGAGCGCCTTTATGTCTTCGAGCGTCATCCCTTCCAGGTGAATGAAGCCGACTACAACGTCCGCCACCTGTACGCCGGTGTTGTCTATGTAGTTCTGTACTTCCACGTGCTCGCCAGCCGCGCGCAGGATTCGCACGAAGGTATCGCCCAGCACGG
>DASVVZ010000517.1:0-4829 GCA_036389875.1 Pyrinomonadaceae bacterium | reverse complement strand
TCCTCTTCGCGACTTCCAGCTTCTGGCAGGGGGTTGACGTGCGCGGCGAGCAGCTCTCGTGCGTCATAATCGATAAGCTGCCCTTCGCCGTGCCATCCGACCCTGTGGTGGCCGCGCGCCAGCGATTTATAGACGAACAGGGCGGAACCAGTTTTTACGAGTACAGTGTGCCTCAGGCAATCATCAGCTTAAAACAGGGGCTCGGACGCCTGATTCGTAGCGCGACCGACAGGGGCGTGCTGGCCGTGCTTGACCCGCGACTAAGGACTAAAGCCTACGGGCGGCTCTTTCTTGAAAGCCTGCCGCCGTGCCGCATCACTTCTGATATAGACGAGGTCGAGCGCATGTTTGAGCCTACGGACTTCTCGGTGCGATAATCCCGGCGTGGTCAGCTTTATCACCCACCGCTTTCAGGAGAAACGAAAATGAGTGAGGACAGAGAAGACAACACTATCTACAAAGTAGTGGTGAATCACGAAGAGCAGTATTCCATCTGGCCCGCAGATAGAGAGAACGCTTTAGGGTGGAATGATGCGGGAAAGAGCGGAACAAAGCAGGAGTGTCTGGACTACATCAAGGAAGTGTGGACGGACATGCGGCCGCTCAGCTTGCGCAGGCAGATGGAGGGGGCCGGGAATCCGGAGGGAAATGAGCCGGGCGATTGAGGCTGGCCCTGCACTGGGAGCAAATTTTTTTAAAGACGGGTTTGAAGACGAATGAGCGGAATGTTTGAAGTGATGATAGAGCGCAACTTTTCCAGCGCCCACCAGTTGCGCGGCTATCGCGGCAAGTGCGAGAACCTGCACGGGCACAACTACAAGATTGAGATTTACGCGCGCGGGCGCGAGCTTAACAACATAGGCTTGCTGGTTGATTTCGTGGAGCTGAAACAGGCTGCCGACGAGATAGTGCAGTTCTTAGATCACAAGAACATAAACGAGCTGCCGCCCTTTGACGAAGCATTAAATCCTTCGGCCGAAAACCTCGCGCGCTTCATACTTGAGCGCGTAGCCTCGCACGTGCGCGACGAGCGCGTGGAAATCTACAAGGTGCGCTGCTTCGAGACCCCGACCAGCGTCGCCACCTACCAGTTGGATTAAAGAATATCCCGGGTCACGGAATTCAGGTCTAAAAACTCTCTCTCTTGACCTGAATTCCGTGACCCCGGGGCTTCTGCCCTCTCAGGTCGTCCACTCATCGCTTGCCAGTGCAACCAGATACCAGGCGTTGCCCTTTTGCTCAAAGACCAGCCAGAGCCCGCCCCAATCCATACCGCTGTAGCGTGGGTTCGTGCCCGGAAGATAGTATTCGACTGCTATCGTGCGCGGGTAAAAATCAAGAATGTTGTTGATAGTGTTGCCGCGCCCCTTGACCGTATTGTAGTTGACCTCTTTCGCCCTCAGAAAATCCTTGTCATAGATGAATTGGTTGAAGAACTGGCGAGCCGTCAAACGCAAGGGGTCACCCGTGCCGTCCGCCTCTCCCCACAGGTATCTGCGGTTGCTGCGGAATAGATTGGCGACCTGCCATCTGGTAAAGACCCTGTCGCTCGATTGAACATAGACATAAGGCGAAAACCGCAGCCCCTTGTCTGGATGGACAAAGCTTGAGAGCTGGCGCATGTCCCTCTGCCTCAGGGCGCGCAGCACTGACAGAGAGCGCGTGGCTATAATCCCTTTCGCTTCCGCCGGGGAGAGTCTGGCGTCGGCTGTCTGCGCACCAGCTCTTCTTATTTCAATCAACGGGGCGCTTGAGAGTGCCGCGATGGTGAAAAAGATTGAGATGAATCTGAACATACGCTCTCCTTTATTTTCGCTCCGGAGGCTACAGGCTTTAAATAGTCCATTCGTTATTAACTATCCCGACCAGGTACCACTGCCTGCCCACCTTTTCAAAGACCAGCCAAAGCTGCTGCCAATCCATAGCGCCGCCCTGCGGGGCCGTTATCCCTTCATGGCTGTACATGACAAAGGTGGCGTGCGGGTAGACCTCAAGCAGGTTGTTGACACTCGTCCCGGGGCCTTGCCTGTTGGGCGGGTTGTAGCTCACTTGATTCGCTTTCAGCAAATCCTGCCTGTAGACGAACTTGTTCAGGTACTCGCGCAAGGACATGACTATATGATTGCCTGATCCGTCCGCTTCGCCCCAGACAAGCCTTCGCCCGTTCCTGTAAAGGCTGACAAGCTGCCCCGGGCTCAAGACCCTTGTGGTCTTCGTGTCAACATACACGTAGGGCGAGAATCTCACGCCCCGCCGCGGATGAACGAAGCCGGAGAGCTTACGCATGTCCCTGTTCCTGAGCGCCAGCATTATCTGCCTCGCCTTCGCCTCCGTAAGCCTCTTGGCCTCTGCGGGCGAGAGGCTGTAGCGCGGTGCGTCAGCGGAAGTGTTCTGAGCCGCAGCCCTTTGTGCAAAGAGAGCCGGAAGCAGCAGCGCGGCCAGCAGAATCGCAAAGTGTTTTCGCATTGGGCCTTCTCAGATGGTAGGTGAATCTTTGACGACGCCGACCAGATAGCAGATGCTTCCCAGCTTCTCGAAGACCAGCCAGAGCGTGTCCCAGCCTTTCTCGTTCGGATCCCGGCTCGGCTCGTAATACTCCACGACTATTGCGCGGGGGTAAAAGTCCAGAACATTCGGAATCGTATTGCTACGCTTGTGCTGCGTGTTGTAGCTGACGCGGCTGGCCTTCAGGTAATCGTGCTCGTAAACGTACTTGCTCAAATATTCCCTTGCGGTCATACGCATGCGCGTGCCAGCTTCGTCTAAAGTGAACCAGACGGAGCGCGGATCGCGCACGGCTAAATTCCTGACCTGCCTGCGGCTCAGCCATTTGTCCGTGCGGTCAACCCACGCATAGGTGGAAAATCTCACGCCGCGACCGGGATGAACGAAGTCGGAGAGCCTTCGCATGTCCCTGTTCTTGATTGCCATCAACACCTCCGTGGCCCTGGGCGTGATGATGGCTTTGGCGCGCTCTGCGGGGATTCTGTATCTGGAAGTGTCCGGCGTGTACTGGTAATCATCCTCCTGCTGCTGCGCGGATGCTAAGGGGGCCGAGGTTGAAAGAGAAGTCTGGAAGATGGCGGCGGCGGCGAGCGCTGCTGCGGCTAGCTTACGCATAAGCTTTTCTCTCCTTTACGAACCGTCGGTGTTTAAGGCTCCTGTTCTGCCCTTTCAGTCCTGCGTTTCTCCCAGATTGCTCTGGTCGACTCGTCCGTGACGCGTAGCGTTGGACTGCCCGCGACCATCGTGACGACCATCTGAAAGTCCCCGCAGGTCAGTTGCTGGCCGCGTCCCTTCGTCTCCCAGGCTGTCGGCAGCTTGAGCGTCTGTGTTACGGCACGCACGACCTCATCAATCGTCTTCAGCTTGAAATTATCATTGTAGCCAATCCAGACCGAGAAGAGCTTGTCGTCCAGAAAGTCGAGCGAGATTGTCCTGACGCCTTGAAAGGCGGCCTTGTTTATCTTCGGGTTGAAGTCCGGCGAGAAGCTTGTCTTCGACAGCCCCAGCTCGTCCGCTTTACCCATCTCAAGCGAGGGGACGACCGACTTAACTTGCTCCAGCGTCATGCCCGGCCACAATCCCTTCAGCTCAGCCAGCTGCGAAAACTGCTGTGTGGTGAGCGAGCAGCCTGCGCCACCAGCCTGCGCCTCGGCGAGCGTAACCGGCGTCAAGATAAAGATGATGATGAGAGAGGCCCTAATAAAGCTCATTTCGGTTCTTCCATTTCTAATTGCGCGTCGTCCGGCGTGATGGCGCGTTTCATTCTGATAAAGCTTGTGCCGCGAGCGGTCTCCTGCTCGCCGCCTTCTGTCTCAAACTGTAGCGTGAGATAAAACCCGACCGCCCCGGTGCGCGCGTTGCACCAGAGAAGAGTGGCGCCTTGCACCGCCAGTCGTGCTATACATCGCAGCAACACGGCGCGCCCGTAGCCGCGATGCTGCAACTCGGGCAGCGTTCCCATTCCCCGCAGCCGCCACGCCTGCGGCTCGTCCTCGCCCGGCGGCGGCTCGTGAAGGATGGTTGCCACCGTCACAAGTCGTCCGTACTCGAAAGCACCCATATGCAGCGACTGCGGATCATAATCAAGCTTGTAGACGGAGGCTTCGAACGGCAGGCCCGGCCTGAGTATAGCAGCCCTCAGTGGCTGGGCCTCTTCTGCGCTGATGCGGCGAATCTCCATAATGCGTACGCGTCCTTGACGCCCGCGCGCTCCCTCTCTGCTCGCTTGAGCGGCCGTCGCGGAAGCATGTTAAGATAGTTGTCGAATCAAAGAAAGTGCAATATTCGGGGAAGGCTTTTTTAATTGGCCCCTCCCGTAACTCTTCAGCCTTGAGGATGCTGCTACGACATGACCCAGGATAGACCTTTTAATCGCTTCGTACTGATTGTGCTAGACAGCCTAGGCATGGGCGAAATGCCGGATGCCGCCAGTTGGGGAGACGCGGGCTCCGACACGCTCGGCCACATACTGGAATCGCGCGCCGTAGACCTGCCGAACTTGCAGCGACTGGGCCTCGGCAACATTCGCCCGCTCAGTAACGTGCCGCCGGCAGAGAGCCCGCGCGGCTCATTCGGTCGTTGCGCGCTTCGCTCAAATGGCAAGGACACGACGACAGGCCACTGGGAGATGGCCGGCATCATACTGGAGCAGGCTTTCCCCACCTACCCGGAAGGATTTCCGCCGCGCATCATAGACGAGTTCGTGCGGCGAACCGGCGTGCCCGGCATACTCGGCAACGTCCCGGCTTCGGGGACGGAGATTATCAAGGAGCTAGGCGAAGAGCACGTCAGGACCGGCAAGCCCATCGTCTACACCTCCGCCG
>DASVVZ010000516.1:0-5117 GCA_036389875.1 Pyrinomonadaceae bacterium | reverse complement strand
TCGGCGGCGGCGGCGCGTCGCTCACCGTCAACAACTATCAGGGCGCAATCAATTTCTTCCGGCGCTGAAGGCGCAGTCCAAAATTCCAGGTTACATGTCCCAGGTGAAAAAACTCTTTCTTCTCTTCTTCATGCTCGCGGCCGTGTCTGCTTCGGGTGCTCTATCTTCCGCGCAACAGAAGGATAAAAGAGATGCCGCTCAGACGGCGCAGCCCGCGCCTTTGCTGACGCGCACCACTACCCGGCATGAAACGCGGCGCTTCGGCTACGGCGGCTCCCTGACTCTGATAGGAGCGCCGAACGGCTCCATCACGATTGAAGCATGGCCGCGAAGCGAAGTTGACATTACGGCCGACATAGAATTGCGCGCGGGCACGGAAGAAGAGCTGACTCAACTGGCCGCCGTCAACAGCTTCGTCCTGGATGAAGAGGTCAACCACCTCAGAATTCTGACCACCGGCACGCACGACAAACAGTTCATGAAGCGCGCCGCCAGGAATTTCCCCAAGAAGCTGATTGGCCTTCCCTGGAAGATTGATTACCGCATACGCGTCCCCGCCTTCACAGACCTTGAGGTAAATGCCGGGAGCGGCCCCTTCAAGCTGACGGGCGTGGAGGGCACCATTCGCATCATGGCCGTAGAGTCGCAGGCAGACTTGACGCTCGTGGGCGGCTACGTGATTGCCACGATTGAGCGCGGGACGGTCAACGTGCGTATGACCACTCGCAACTGGCGCGGCGCTGGCGCGGACATTCGGCTGGCCTCGGGCGAGCTGAACCTGCAGCTTCCGGCAGCCGCCAGTCTGGACATAAACGGCGACGTGCTTCGCTCGGGCCAGATAGAACGCACCTACAATGGTCTTGAGCCACGCGACCGCACTGCCTTCACGCAGCGCTCCATACGCGGCCGCGTAGGGGCCGGTGGACCCACCCTCTCATTCACCGTCGCCGACGGCGCGCTCAGAATCACGCAAATAACAGAGACCGGGCAGTAAAGCGCGCGGGGCTTCAACTCACTAATACTCAGCCCTTACTTAAGCTGTCCTATTTACAAACCACCCGGCTTTTCCTTTTTCATCTTTTTACTTATTATTGCTCCCGCCCGATATACCGAACGCTCTCTCATTCTCCGGCTTGGAAATTTCATCAAGTGCTTCGAGAGCGCAAAATTCAAGATTGGACAATAACCTGAAATGAGTATTAAGTCGGATAAATGGATTCGCCATATGGCCACCGAATACGGAATGATAGAGCCTTTCGAGCCAAACCAAATCAAGGAGCTGGATGGGCATCGCGTCATCTCTTATGGAACATCTAGTTACGGCTATGACATTCGCTGTGCGGACGAGTTCAAGCTGTTTACCAATATCAATAGCACTATTGTTGACCCCAAGAATTTTGACTCCAAAAACTTTGTTGACGTAAAAAGCGATCACGTCATTGTCCCGCCTAATAGCTTTGCGCTTGCGCGCACGGTTGAATACTTTCGTATACCACGTAACGTGCTGACAATTTGTCTTGGCAAAAGTACCTACGCAAGGTGCGGGATTATAGTCAATGTGACGCCCTTCGAGCCCGAATGGGAGGGGTATGTGACATTAGAGTTTTCTAATACGACGCCTTTGCCTGCTAAGATTTATGCTAATGAAGGAGTTGCACAAGTAATATTCTTTGAGTCAGACGAAGTGTGCGAGACTTCATACAAGGATCGCGGAGGCAAATACCAGAAGCAGCACGGCGTCACACTGCCAAAGCTCTAATCTTCTCGTTTATGGTGGTACTCCGGGGATTGATTCACGGATAGGATTCCGAAGTGACCAGAAGCGACCCAAGATGCTTTCCTCTCGTTGAGCTGAGCCGCGAGGATATTTCCAGAATGCTTCGGCCTGTGACGGGCCAGGCAGGGCTTCACGAAGTCTCGCGTGCGGGAGGGGGCTTGGTTAATACCATCTACCGAATCTCTACGGGCGAATCGGGGCGGGTCTATGGCCTGCGCGTGTACGCCAGAGACGGGTCGGCTATGGAGACGGAGCGCAGGCTCCTCTGCAATCTGGTAAAAACTCTCCCCGTCCCTAAGGTGCTCTTTGCTGACGCAGGCGGCGAGGGTTGCGCTTACCCCTACCTGGTATATGAGTGGCTCGAAGGGATAACCCTTAACGAATGCCGCCGGCAGACCTCACGCGAGGCGTTTCTCACGCTCGCAGAGCCGCTCGGCCGACTTCTCTCTCAAATCGCCGGCACAGCTTTTCACTCCGACTGCATTGGCGGGACGATGCAAGCGGCAACTCTGCTTGAGTGTGCCGGGGAGCAATTGCGCATGGGCCTTTCGCGCGAGCGGCTGGGGGACGCGCTGGCCGACCATCTACGCGATTGTCTGAACGATAGCTCATACGTCTTACGCGCGTTGGATGAGACGGGAGGGCTTGTTCACGGTGACTTCGGCGGGCGAAACATTCTGGTGAAAGCCCTTGAAGGCGGCATGTGGGAAATCAGTGGCGTAATAGATTGGGAGGAGGCCGCGGCGGGGTCGCCTTTGTGGGATGTGGGCAGCCTGTTCCGATACCATCGAAGGTATTCCGAAGAGTTCCGTGCGCTCTTCGCAGAAGGCTACGCCGCCGCCGGTGGAAGGCTTCCGCCTGACTGGTGTATGGTTGCCAGGACGATTGATTCGGTGCGCCTGGTATCCATACTGAACGAAGAGCGCGAGCTTCCGGGCGTGTTCGCCGAGTGCATCGAGCTGATTCAATCTATAGTGGCCGGGCTGTCCTCCACTTCAACCGTGTAGTTATGATCGATATTTACAGTCTTGAAGAGGGAACGACCTACGTGGTCAGGCGGGGGTTCAGGGACTTCTACGGAAACGTCTTCACGCCGGGAGAACTGCTGACTTACGTTGAGAGACATTTTCTGCCTTACGACGGCGGGCATACAATAGTTTTTAAGGAGCGCAGCATCTATCTACAGGAAGAAGTGAACACGGAGATAATAGATTCCTTCGCAGACTATTTAGCTCGCCCCGAGCATCAATAGCGGCTTAGACATCTCATCTGCTTTATGGCTACCGAAACACGCCGCGCCGCGCACGACGATATTCCCGTCCTTGTCGAATTGATGCAGGAGTTCTACCTGGAAGCACCTTATACGCTCGACAGGGACTGGGCGGCTGAGAGCTTCCGCGCGCTTCTGCTGGACGATTCTCTTGGCGCGGTCTGGATAGTCTTTCATGACTCGGAACCGGCTGGTTACGTCGTGCTGACCATCAAGTTCAGCATGGAATATGGCGGCCCGGATGCTTTCATCGACGATCTGTTCATACGCGCCGCCCACAGGCGCAGGGGGCTTGGGCGAGCTTTACTCAAGGCTCTTTTCGTGGAGTGCGAGCGGCGCAGGGCGCTGGCCGTTCATGTGGAGGTGGGCCGGGACAACGTGGCTGCAAACGCGCTTTACAGCAGCTATGGATTAAAGCCCTATGACGATAACCGCCACACGCTCACCGTGCGGCTTGGTGGAGGATAGCGATGAAAGCGCTGCTCGCCCGGGCGCTGCCGGTTCAATCGAGTAGGTTGCTTAAGCCGCTTTTAAAGGCTACTATAAGCGCACGTCAGCGGTCTCCTCAGGCCAACAGTTATGGCTATAAAATTCTTTAACTCAAGACGGCTCGTTATCGTTGCTCTCGCTCTTCTACTCTTTATTGCGAGCGGCTACTTGCTGAGCGACGACCTTTTCTTTAAGCGGCTTATCAGGCGGAACAATATCACCACGCCCGAAGAAGCATACGCGTTCGTAGACGAGAATACTGGCTATCTCATCGACGGTATAAATCTGGCAAGGCGGCTGAGACGGCTTCCGGGCTAAGTAAGCCGGGGACTCGGCCGACCCGCGCCATCTAACAACTCATTCGACCGCAGCATCAATACCCGCGCTTTAACTCCTGAAGCCGGGTGATTGCTGCTTTCGCGCCGGACGGCAAAGCGAATTAAGGCTTAGGGAGAACTATCATGATGATAATTAGTCCCATCGACCCTGCCTGGAGAGATTGGATTCAGACTTTATCGTGGATCGGCACCGTCATAGGTATCGCCGTGGCCACGCTCAAATACATTTCCGAACAGCACCAGAATCGCGAGCAGCAGGAGCGTGAGCTGGAGCAAAGTAAACTTGAGCTGCGGTGGAAACAGGCCGAGGCCGCAAAGAAGTTGCTGGATGAAATGCTCACAGACCCGGACGCCGGCAACGCCATGAGGATGCTCGACTGGGCCGATACTGAATTCGAGGTGAAACCGGGTCTTCGCCTCCTAATCGGAGAAGAAGATTATGTAAAGGCGCTACGCATCTCCGATTTCGATTTCGATGATAAAGAGTTATATATACGCGACAGCTTCGACAGCCTGTTTTACTACATGGCTATGATTGAGCACTATATCCAGAGTGATCTTGTGCGTTTGGAAGACGTTCTGTTTCCTCTGGATTATTACGTGAGAATCATGAACAACAACCGGCCGGTCTTTGATACATTCTTAAATTATTATGGGCTGACAAGGGCAAAGCAATTCATGCAAAGGCTGGATAAGCATGAAATGGAAGCTCCGGCAGATGCCCGTGCCGTTGAAGCTATGCCGACTGACAACGCGCCTGGCCCCGGCGCACAGTAGCAAGCCTTTCATGTTTCTCCTTTATCACTATGATTACCATTAGAGCCGAAACGGCGGAAGACGTTTCATCTGTGCGCCGTGTCAACGAGCTGGCGTTTGAGCGTAAGGAAGAGGCCGAGTTGGTTGACAGGCTGCGCTCGGCTGTGGAGTTCTTCGTCTCGCTCGTAGCCCTGAGCGACGCTCGGGTGGTAGGCCATATCTTCTTCAGCCCCGTCACGCTTGAGGCAGAGGCGGCGGACTTTCCCCTCATGGGGCTGGCGCCTATGGCAGTTCTTCCCGGGTATCAGAATCAGGGCATAGGCTCTCAACTGGTGCTGGATGGCCTGGAGCAATGCAGGCGTATGGGCTGTTATGCAGTCGTAGTGCTTGGTCATCCAGAATACTACCCCCGGTTCGGATTCGTGCCTGCCAGCCGGAAGGGGCTGCGGTGCGAGTACCCTGTGCCGGACGAGGCATTCATGGTTAG
>DASVVZ010000515.1:0-2220 GCA_036389875.1 Pyrinomonadaceae bacterium | reverse complement strand
CGGGAAGGATTTCAATTGTATGCCGTCGAAGGGGATGAAAAGGAGACGGCTTACATCTACACGGACCAGGAGGGGGCTGAAAAAAGCAGATTCGTTTTCAAAAACGGCGAAACGAATGGCCGGTTCATCGTCGTTTCGGGTAAAGAAGTGAAGGTCAGCCGAGTTAAGTAATACGGAATCTCATCGATCCCAGGAAAGAATCATGACAGGAGGAGATTGAAAACTAAATTCGTTCTCTTAGTCGCGCTCTGTTTGGTATTCAGTTCTATTGGCTTAGCCCAAACGAAAAGGAGCAGACAGGCTGGCACGCCAAAATTTATCGGCGCACCCGAAAAGCAGAAAGCGGCCTTCAAATCTTTTATCATCAAGAATGTAGGCAGGCGGGTCTACCTCAAGATGACGTTTAGTGCGGACGAACCCCACGCCTTTAGAAGCGAATACGGTGATCCTGTTTTCAGCGTTGACAGATTCACTTACTCTTTTGAGTGCCGCGATAATGAAGCTAACACCGCATGGACAGCCAGGTGCGGGGGATTGAATTGGAGCGCTGCTGGCAGAACTATCAGCGGCTATTTCAACGTCACCGAGCCAGATCCGAAACAAATGCGGACAAACCGCTCGTTCTATCTCACGCCGGCGCAATAGCTAATCCGGTACACCAGAGCCGCCGAAGTTGACTGCGGTGAATCCAAAGTCCGAGCGGTCGCCCAGGTGAAGACAGTGAGTACATTAGAATAGGCGCCGGGCATCTTTCAGGGTGCTCGGCGCCTATTCGTGTTTTCTATCTTGATACGCGGGCTCTTTGCGGCCTGATAGTCTGCGCCGCTCTCAGCTATTTTCGAGGTCTTCGGTAATCACTCACAGCATCCCCGCACATAGTTCACAGTGTAAGCCTGACATTAACATTGATTTTCTATTGAAGCCGAAGCAACCACCCTGTTTCTACGCGCCTGACGCCATTTTCCGGCGGCTGCGCGCGTGAGCTTGTAGATGCTCCGACGATTATCAATGATCAATTTAATCCAGGCCCGTTTCGTCATCTGCGGAAAGTAGATGCCGCGGAAGAAGAGCCGCATGACGAAATGTATCACGCGGAAGTTAATCGGCTGTTCCTTTATGGAATCAATCGCCTGCTCGTTCCTTTCGGGGCTATAGGAGGCGGCCCACGCGCGGTCAAGCTCGGCCTGAGCCTGCGGGATAGTCATCTTCAAAGGCGTATGCGCCATCCTGTATGGAGCAAACTCCAGCCAGTGTTTCGGACGCGTGAGTCGCCCGCTAGTTTCCAGCCGCTTGTAGAGCGGCGTCGAAGGGAAAGGCGTGAGCTGCCCGAAGACGGGAAGCCCCGGCGGCCAGCTCTCGACCTGCTCCAGCGTTCGCTCCGCCACTCCGGGCGTGTCGTTGTCCAGACCTATGATGAAAGAGGTAATCGCATAGATGTTTCTTCTGGCGAGACGATTGAGAACGGTCGCATATTCAGCAGGCTTGTTGAAGCTCTTGTTCACGTCCGCAAGGTTTTCGGTGTCTATAGACTCCATGCCGATAAATATCCACTTGCCGTCAGAAGCTGCAATTAAATCCACCAGCTCTTCGTCGCGCAGCAGATTGGCGCTTATCTGGGCTATCCATGGAAGCTGTGCATCCGCGGCGATGATGTCACGCAGAAGCGACTTTGTGCGCTTGATGTTGATGGCGAAGTTGTCGTCTATGAAAAAGACAATCACCTGATCTCGATTCTCGCGGGCGTGTTGTTTGAGTCTTAAGAGCTCATTAACTACGCTCTCGTTCGAGCGGAAGCGAATAGAGTCTCCGAAGAAGCCCGTCACGGTGCAGAACTCGCAGCCGTAGGGACAGCCCCGCCCCGACTCTATTGGAATCACTCGCACTGCGCCCCAGCCGCCGCCATATCGCTTCAGGAGCGGCTGGGCGAACTTCGGCACCATGTTGAACTGATCCAGGTCGTATGACTCCCAGGGAATCTCAGGATAAGGCTGAAGACTGGGCTTGCGCTCGACGCCCTTTTCGTCAACTGGCGCATAAATCTCTTTCAGTCGCCCATGTGCGGCATCTTCAACAATCAGGGGCCAGGTCTCGTCGGCTTCGCCAAGCGCGACGGCATCGGCGTGTCGCGGGCCTCCGTCTCTGCCCAGGGCTTCGTCCGGAACTTCCGTGACATGCGGCCCTCCCATCACGACGGGAACGCCTGCGGCTCTGACTCTATCG
>DASVVZ010000514.1:0-2483 GCA_036389875.1 Pyrinomonadaceae bacterium | reverse complement strand
GCTACAAGGAGCGGCGCAAGTACTATAAGCAATACGATTGCTATGATTAAAAACCGTTTCGTAGCAACATCCGTATGCGGGAAGTAATAGATCAACTCCGGCGTCAGAATCAAATCACCTTGGTATTTAGATGATCCTGCCACACTGTGAGGAACATTTCTAAATGTAATCGGGAGAGTTGTCATGACTATTCGCCTAAACAGAAAGGTTTATAGTTCATCTATATCAAGCGCATAACGCTCGAATTAAACAGGCGGCAATCAATGAAACAAGCCTTCAAACATGGGGATGAAAGCCGCGCCATTTCCGCTCCGGTTGAATGCGTTGTCAGGCTGCTTTCAGCGATCGCTAGAGGTGTCGCCGTTGTCGGGCAGGCGCTTCAGTGAGCTTAAAGTCCACGGCACATCTCCGCCCCCCAAGGCGTCCCTGTGACACGAGCAACGGACGCTCTCACCTCGGCAAAACTCCAGTCCTTGCGCTGCCAGATAGTCCCGTCCGCGTATTCCACACGGTTAATCACGACCCTCTCCTGGTAAGCGTTCCCTGGCTTGCCAGCCATGCTTTCCGCGCTGATCACGCCGCCCGGGCCGGACATACTGAAGGCTTGGAGTTCTTTCTCTTTTCGGGGCTTTATGTTAACGCCACAAAGGAATTGCCGGCGCGCTACCCTCGTCACATCCGATGACTCTGTGAATTGATACTCCCAGAAGATAACTTCGATGACTTTAGCGCTTGAGTTTTGGATTTTGAGGCGGTACGAGAAGCCGTCCACGGGTGATGGTTTAGGCGACCGCGCCTCCTGCACGCTCTTCTCCATCGCATCCCTGCGGCCGTCCGGACTGTCTAGTTTCGGGTCCCTCGCCGCCGGGTCAATAATCCTCGCGTTTCGTTCGAAGTTCTTATCGGAAGCGAGCACAGCCGGGGCCGGAGCGACGCTCGCCGAATCAGCTTTCGCACCCGCCTGACGACTCTTTGACCACTTGAAGGAAAGCACCGTCACCTGGGAGCCGTCACTGACGACGGCGCCATCCTGACCGGGTAAAAAGAGCGGCTGAAGAAGGATTAAGAGCAAGAGGGTTCTCATGAGTTGCCTCCCGTGATGCGCAAGGTGGTTGTTAGTCACCCAGCTAGGTTGACTCCCTCTATCGGAGGAAGCTCGGGGTGGGGCCGCCATTCATTTATGCCCGCTCAATTTCGACGGGCTAGGGCCGGATCGATGAATAACCTGCCAACCACCTTTTTCGACAATGATAAGATAGCTACTGACAACACTACCGTCAATTAACTCTTGCTTACTATGAATCGGAGAACAAGCGTCAGCAGCCTGACGCCCGAACTAACCGGGCGGGAAGAATTCCGGGCAGCATACAGGTTGTCGATGACATTCGAGCCAATTTCCGCTCCGGTTGAATGAGTTGTTAGGCCGACCACTAGGTGTAACATTCAACTTTCAGATGTTGTTCTGAGCTTCATCAAACAAGTCTCGACGCGAGCAATCCGAATCATGAGAGCCGCGGTGCCGCATTAAGGCCCGACCTCAAGCCTGCTGTACCGGCATACACTTTTTGCACTTACAGCCTATGGGCTTGATGATGTCGTTGAAGTACTCTTTGCCGTAGTTGTAGGTTATCTCTTCCCCGGCTTTGATGTTCCTCTTTGACCATATCCAGACGCGGCGGCCGGAGATGATGGCTTCCGTGTTGGGCCGGCAAGAGTGGTTGATGTAGCGCGCCAGGTTGGTGCGCGGGCTGCCGTCTATAGACCAACGGCTGTTGACTCCGAAGAAGTATCTGCCGCGACTTCGCTCGACCTCTTCGTTAGAGATGAGCGGGCCCGTGTACTCTATGATTCGCCTGCCTGCCGGGATGGCCTCGACGGCGAAGAGCCCCAGGCCCGTCACAGTGCGCTTGATAGCGAGCTTACCCCTGGTCTTGTTCATAATCCCTTTCTTCAAAACTCAAGCCGCCTGACCGCAAAGTCAGCCAGAGTGATAGTGAAGCTTTCGCGCGTGCCGCCCGCTACGTATCTGGTGACCGCTTCGCATACCACGGAGACAGTGAGCGTCACGAGGTTGCGCGCGAGCGGATAATCGCAGATGTCATCCTGCGCGGCTGAGGGTACTCTGTAACGGTCGTTCCAGATGACCTCCGCGTAAGAGCCCGCGAGTCCGGCGTGAAGACAATCAAGATTCTTCTCTTCGCATGCGGCCTTCACCGTTTCTCTTGCCACGCTGTTGTCGAAGGCGTCTATGACCAGACCCTCCAGCAGCTTTCGCGCATTACGCTGCGTCAACTCTTCCGCCCTGGATTCTACATTGACGGACAGGGCTCGGTATAGAGAGTTCGCCAGAATCTTTGCCTTCTGCGCGCCTATGTCCGAACGATAGAAGGGCTGCGTCGATAGATTACGCTCCTCTATGCGGTCTCGGTCAATGACGCGCAGCCGTGTGAAGCCGGAGCGCGCAAGGCTCTCGACAATATTCG
>DASVVZ010000513.1:0-21622 GCA_036389875.1 Pyrinomonadaceae bacterium | reverse complement strand
AAGCAGAAGGCTGCGGGCTACTACGCGCAGGCTCTACCGCTCAGGCGCGCCGTCAAGGATAGTGACGGCGAGGCGACCACTCTCTTTAACATGGCCGTCGTCGAGCGTGACCTGGGGAATCTGGACAAGTCCCGGCAGAACATAGAGGCGTCAATCGAACTCGTTGAAAGCCTGCGCACCAGAATCAGCAACCGAGAGCTACGCACCTCTTACTTCGCCACCGTGCAGAATTACTACAGCTTTTACATAGACCTCCTGATGCGCCTGCATAAACAGCGCCCGGGCGCGGGCAACGACGCCAGGGCCCTGCAAACGAGCGAGCGAGCGCGGGCACGCGCCCTGCTGGAAACCCTGGCCGAGGCAAACGCTGACATACGCCAGGGCGTCGCCCCCCGGCTGGTCGAGCGAGAGCGAGAGCTACAAAAACAGCTCAACGCGAAGGCACAGGAGCAGATTAAGCTGCTCACGGGCGCTCACACCGATGCGCAGGCCAGGGCAATCGCCAGCGAGATTGACCGCCTGACGACAGAGCTTCAGCGGGTCGAGACCGAGATAAGACAGACGAGCCCGCGCTATGCGGCGCTGACCCAGCCGCAGCCGCTTTCACTGAAAGAGATTCAGGCGAGCGTGCTCGATGATGACACGCTGCTTCTGGAATATTCTCTCGGCATGCCGCACAGCTATTTATGGGTCGTCAGCACGACTTCAATCACGAGTTACGAGTTGCCGCGCCGTGAAGATATAGAAGCGTCTGCCCGGCGCGTCTACGAGCTGCTCAATGCGCGCAACCGGCGCGTGGAGGGTGAAACGGTAGAACAGAGGCGAGCGCGCGTCGCGCGCGCTGACGCGCAGTACGCTGCTGCCTCCGCGGAATTAAGCAGAAAGATACTCGCGCCGGTGGCGAAGCAGTTGTCCGATAAGCGGCTGCTGATAGTCGGGGACGGCGTCCTGAATTACATTCCCTTCGCGGCCCTGCCCGACCCTTCCGGAATGACAGCACCGCTCATAGTCAAACATGAGATCGTAAGCCTGCCTTCGGCTTCTACGCTCGCCGTGCTGCGCGCCGAAACCCGGGACAGGAGGCCTGCACCAAGGACGGTCGCAGTTCTTGCCGATCCCGTGTTCGACGAAGCCGACGAGCGCGTACAGGTTGACGGGGACAGTACAAGGACAGTCAGCCGCCCCGGGCGAAGCGCTCGCCGCAGACGCGACCTGCCTACGGGCATGGAGCAGTCGCTCGCGGAATCCGGCATGAGGGATGCCGGTCTTGAGATTCCCAGACTACCCGGCACACGACAGGAAGCCCTGAAGATTCTCTCGCTCGTGCCGCAGAGCGAAAGCAGACAGGCCTTCGACTTCGCGGCGAGCCGCGCCAATGCCACGAGCGCCGACCTGTCGCAGTATCGCTTTATACACTTCGCCACGCACGGGTTCCTCAACAGCCTTCACCCTGAGCTATCCGGCATAGTGCTTTCGATGGTTGACGAGCGGGGGCGCGGGCAGGATGGTTTCCTTCGCGCCACAGACATCTTCAACCTGAAGCTTCCGGCCGAGCTGGTAGTGTTGAGCGCGTGCCAGACGGGACTTGGTAAGGAGATTAAGGGCGAAGGTCTGGTGGGGCTCACGCGCGGCTTCATGTACGCAGGCGCGCCGCGCGTGGTCGTCAGCCTGTGGAGCGTTTCAGACGCAGGCACGGCCGAATTGATGACACGCTTTTATCAAGCGATGCTCAAAAACGGAATGCGACCGGCCGAAGCGCTTGGGGCCGCACAGGTTTCATTACTGAAAGATAGGCGTTGGGAGCACCCCTTTTACTGGGCAGCGTTCACGCTGCAGGGCGAATGGCGATGAGCGGATGGCGACTGAAGGGCCGTGTGTCAGCGACGCGCCAGCTCAAGAGCCGTGCCGGCATCCTGTTCAGCGGCGCGCACAATGATGACTGTGTCGCCTTCGCGCCTGATTATTACCAGGCGGCCGGCCGCTCGCCAGAGTGTCTGCGCCGCATCGCCCTCTGTGAGCGAGCCAGCCTGCCGTGTGCCTGCGCGCAGCTTCTCGGCGTCGTTGTAGGAGCGAAAGAACTCTTCTGCATCGCGGCCACTGTCCCAGGTTGTCTTCCAGACAAAGAGCGGGAGCGCGCCCTCTCGCTCGAATAGAAAGGCCCTGTCGCCGCCCCAGCCTGCCGCGGCGCGAGTGGCCTCTCTTTCGTTGATGCCAGCCATGAGGATGCCGCGCGCCCCTATCTCACCGAGCGGCGTAGAGGTCACTAGCCGCCAGCCGCTTGAGACGAACGCGGCTTCGTCCAGCCCCACCTGACGCGGGCGCTCGTTCTGAAAATATTTTTCGGGATGAAGAATCTGCTCGCTCGATAGGGGCGTGCGGCTGTAAAGCTCGTTGACGCCGCGCTCGCCATCTTTACGCCGCGCCTCTTCCACGAATCGCGCGCCGTCGCGGTAGCGGAACGAAAAGGTCTCTATCAGAAGCGGCGGAAAGAGCTGGCCCGCCTCCTTGCGATAAACCTGAAAGCGCTCGCGCTCCTGACGCGTAATCTCTTCCAGGCTCTTACGACCGTAAGCATCGCCCTCTTCCAGGCGGCGCTGGACGTTCATGGCGTCGCCCTCTATCACGGCAAAGAGCGCCTCCATCCTATCAAGGTCGTAGGGGCGCACCACCAGCAGCTTCATCAAATCGAAGTGCTGATCCTGCAAGGCGTGCGTAAACTCGTGCGCCAGCAGGTAGCGATCTGCCGTCTTATCCACCAGCAAGACCTGTTTGTCCAGAGGCGAGTAGGTCGCGGCCGCGGAGACAGCGGCAAAGCTACCGGCCAGCGTAGCCAGATCCGTGCCTTCCGGCAGCACGCCGCCCGCCGCCGCCAGGCGACCGAACGCACGCATCTCTTCGCCGCCCAGCACGTCCGCCATCTCGGTCGTGCGCTTGCCGTATTCCCAGCCGGAAAGCTCCGTCATCCCGACCTCCCCCGAAAACGAGAGGCCGCGAAGGCCGGAAGACTCGCGCATGGCCCGGTCGCGCATGGCGCGCAATTCCGGTGACAGGGGACGCGCGGGCAATGGCGGCAGGCTTCGCGCAACCGGCACCGTCGCGGCCGGAGCGATGCTGGAACGCGACGACTGCTTCCCGCAGGAAGAGACCGCCAGCGAGATAAGAGCGGCGATTAAAATCAGTAATTTTCCCTTGCCCCCGGTACGCATAGCCAGGTTTAGACGCAGGAAAGAGGCGGTGAGATGTAAACGGTTTGGCCGGCGGGTAAAAGTCCGAGCGCACGGGTTGAATTCCGCAGGCTCATGTTACGTCGGGGCTTAAATTCATCTGGCATAGTAGCCGCGCTTGGTGCGCGCAGCGAGATCCGGGCGGCCCAGGAGCTGCACGGTGATGCTGCGCCAGGAGCCGTTTCGTTCCCTGTTCTTCGGGCGATAACCTATGCTGTAGACGGTTCCAAGGTCTCTTATCACCTGCTCGTAAACGCCCTTCAGGTCTTCCACCTTGCGTGCCCGGTAAACCAGGCTCCCGCTCTCGGCCGCCAGTTGCGCCAGCTGCTGTCGGGCAAGCACGTAGGCGCTCTCGGTGGCAAGCCCTTTTTCAATCATCTCTTTCTCGGTGTCCAGATAGATCGGCAGCAGTATAATGTCGGAAGCCCGCACCTCTTCCAGCAACTCATCAAAGCTGATGGCGGAGCCTTCGCCGTTTATATCCGGCAGAGCGTTATCAATGCCGTCCGTCATCATTATCACGGCTCTACGGCGCGAGGTATCGGCGACTACCCTTTTCAAAACGAAGTCCAGGGAGTCCCAGAAGCTCGTGCCGCCTGTGGGCTTCTCTATCCTCTTGATTCGCTCAAAGAGCGCCTGTCTATCCGAAGTCAGGGGCGAAATAAGCTGAGCGCTGCTGGTAAAGGTGACTATAGCTATGCGGTCTGTAGGGCGGGCGGCCTCTACAAAGCGCCGGGCGCTCTTCTTTATCAAATCCAGCTTCTTAACGGTAGAGCCGGAGAGGTCAATCAGAAGCACCAGGTCGAAGGGGGCCGAAGCCGCAGCGAAGAAGCTTATCTCTTCCCGCTCGCCGTTCTCCAGCACTACGAAATCCTTCTGCTGCAACTCGCCCACGGGCGTCTTCGCATTGCGGCTGAAAACGCTCACGTTCAAATCAACCAGACCCGCGTCAATAGTGATAGTCTCGTCAACCGGCTCGGTCGTCTGCGCGGAAGCATCGCAGGCAAAAGCGAAAAGCAGAAAGAACAGAACGGACAGGGCCCGACGGGAAGACGGTAGAATCCCCCCCGAAAGTCGCCTTTCTCTTTTCTCACGACCTGACTGCATTTGAGACTATTAATTGAACGAATGTTTATTAACTGAAGACTGATTCTAACTCAAGTCGGGTATAAATCTCAGTTGGCGTAGTAGCCGCGCTTGCCGCGCGCGACGGCGCTACTGCGGGCCACGTTGATGCGAATCGCTCGCCACTTGCCGTCGCGCTGTTTGTTCGTAGGCCGGTACGAAAGGCTGTAAACCGTCCCCAGGTCTGCCACGACGCGCTCGTATGCTCCCGCCAGGTCTCCGATCTTCTCGACTTCGTAGAAGAGGCCGCCGCCCATGTCAGCTATCTCCTTCATGCGGTCGTGCCCGCGGTCAAAGTCCTCCGGCTGTGTGTCCTGATCGCTCAGGGATTCGTATTCGGTGTTGAGCCAGAGCGTGTACAGGACTCCGTCGAACTCCTGTATGCGATGGAGCAGCTCTTCATAAGCCAGAGCCGAGCCGTCGCCCCTGACGCTCGGCAGGCTTCCGTCAAGCCCGTCGCTCATCACAACTATGGCCGTACGGCGCTGGCTGTTGACCTCTTTCAGGAACTCCTTCATGGTGAAGTCGGTCGCGTCATAGAGCTTCGTATCTCCGAACGGCACGGTGTCTATCGCGCTAATGCGCGCGCGCAGCGTCCTGCGGTCGGATGTCGGGCGCGAGATGACGGTAGCAGAGCCCGCGAAGGTGACGACGCCAATGCTGTCCGTAGGCCGCGCCGCGTCTACGAACCTGAGCGCGGCTTCACGTATCAGCTTGACCACCTCGCGCGTAGAGCCCGAGAGGTCAATCAGCAGTATCAGGTTAAAGGGCGCGTTAGAGGATTCAAAGCGCGAGATGTTCTGCTCTACGCCGTCTTCGTAGAGCTTGAAGTCACGTTCGGTCAGTCCCGTTATGCCTCGATTGGTGCTGCGGTCTACCACGTTCATGTTGACCGTGACAAGCTCCGTGTCTATACGCACCACGTCATTTTCGTCCACCTCAAAGGGCTCATTGGTGGAGTTGCCGGGCGTTCCCGCGCCGCTCCCGGTCGTGGGGGAGCTGCCAAGCGTAGGCGGCCTTCGCTCCTGCGTGCCGTCCGTAGCGGCTGCCCTGGCGGGCGTCGGTCGCGCGTCAGGAGGAGGTGCGGTCGACGAGGAGCTTTGCCCGGCATCTGTAGGGGCGAGCGTGATGCTGCCGCGCTCCGATTTCAATGAGAGGGGATGCGTGCCCCTGCCGGAGCGTGCCTCAAAGATTCGCTCGCTGGAGACATCGTCGGCGGCGGCTATAGCGGAGAAGATTGTCCCGCTCACGGTTTCGGCGCGTATGCTTGCGTCGGCGCTGTTCGACAGCTCCGCGCGTATATCGCCCTCGACGGTTTGCGCCGCGAGGCTGGCCGCAATCCCTCGCACTTCTATGTTGCCGCCGGTGGCGATTATCTCCACGCGTGAGCGTTCAGGGACGCGTAGATGAAGGTCAACGCGCTGAGCCTTGCCAGCCAGAGCCCGCACGACGCCTATGGTCAGCAGGGCCTCTGTTCTCTGTATGATGACGGGCGAGCGGCGAGGCGTGACCCCTTCGACCGTCGCCGAGACCGAAACATGCTTTTCCTGCCAGACCTCTACGAAGATGTCTCCGCGGCGATTCTCAATCCTGAGCTCCCCGCCGAGCGGAAGGTCTGCGCGCACGCCTTCATCTGTCTGGGCGGCGACCCTGAACGCAGGGATGGAGAGGCAAAGCAGCGCGGCCAGCAGAAGCGCGGAAGTCAGAACACGGAAGGATGAGCCAGGCAAAAGTTTTCCATTCATCATTCTGTGTTTCGACTTCATATCTCTATCTTGCTCCTCTTAAAAGATAGGCCACTTGCGGGCGCGCGGGCAAATCCTTAGAGATTCGGAAGCGCAGGCAAGCCTTCGGCTGTTAGCAAAGGGACGCGCGCACTCATGCCAGTTTGCCGCCTGATGAATGAACGCCTCTGAGGAGAGACTGTTCCATAACTGATGTGGGATGCGCGCAGAAGGTTGGCACGTATTCCTCTTATCTCTCAAGCATATCCAGAATTGAGCCGGAACCGGGCTTGGACGGCTCGGGCTGCGCGGGCTTAGGCGCGGGTTCCTCGTTCATATCCGCGAGTCGCAGGTGCAGGTTGTTTGCGTTAGTCGCATACGGCATGGCATCCTCGCGCTTCACAATCCCCTCTCGTATGTAGCGCTCCAGAACGCTGTCGAAGGTTTGCATGCCTTCCTGATCGCCCTGCTCCATGGCGTCCAGCAGCGATTTGCCTTCGCTTTCGCCGCGCTCTATGTACTCGCGCGTGCGCGCAGTGGATTTGAGAATCTCTATGGCAGCTGCGCGCCCCTTGGCGTCCGCCTTCGGAATCAATCGCTGAGAGATTATGTAACGGAAGCTCTGTGCGATGCGTGTGCGAATGGCCTGCTCCTCGTTCTTGGGGAAGACGCCTATGATGCGGTCAACCGTCTTCGAGGCATCAATCGTGTGCAGGGTGGAGAGGACAAGGTGGCCCGTCTCTGCGGCTTCGAGCGCGACCTCAATGGTCTCGCGGTCGCGCATCTCGCCGACTAAAATAACCTTCGGAGCCTGGCGCAGCGCGGCGCGCAGCGCGAGCGCGAAATTCGGCGTGTCCGAGTGCAGCTCTCGCTGGTGAATCGTGGAGTTCTTGTGCTGGTGCAGAAACTCTATGGGGTCTTCAATTGTAACGATATGGTAATACTTGATCTCGTTAATCAGGTCTATGATGGCGGCGAGCGTGGTCGATTTGCCTGAGCCGGTGGGGCCTGTGACCAACACCACGCCGTTTTTGAGGTCGGAGATTTTCTGCAGCTCAGCCGGGAGGTCAAAATCGGAGAAGCGCGGCGGGTTAGACGGAATAACGCGCATGACTATGGCGTGTGTGCCGCGCTGCATGAAGATGTTGACACGAAAACGCGATAGCCCCGGCGCGCTGAAGCTTAAATCCGCAGAGCCGTACTTTTCCAGATTCTGCGCCGCCGTTTCGTGATTGCCGATGATCAGCTTGGCAATGGCCGCGGTGTGCGGCGCAGTCAGTTTCTCAAGGCCCGGGATGGCAACGCCCTGTAATTTCCCTACCAGCTCTATCTGCGGCGGTCGGCCCGGCGAAAAGATAAGGTCGGAAACCTTGTCCGAAACTGCGAGCATACGCTGTAGGACTTGCACGAAGTTCGGCGGCTGCGGGGCTGCGGGTTGTTGAGGTGGCTGTGTATCAAGCGGTGTGCTCATAAGAACAGTTACCAGTGACGACAGTTCTTAGTTTCCGGTTTTCAGTTTTCAGCAGAAAGCAGCTTGCTTTTTCTGGAAACTGAAAACCGGAAACTAAAAACTGTTCTTATCACTTAATTTGATTCCTTTCGGGCGGTTTCCTCAATTTATTGCGCCTGTTTACGCTTTCGAACTCTCTTCGTGACCAAAAATAAATGTTTGGCGCGAACAACTGCGACATAAAGAGCGTACATCCAAAGTAGTGCAAAACGGGGGCTGCACGAGCGTTCTACAAGTTGCAGCCCCGCATCAGGTAGGGCTGAAATAAAAGGAGGCGCTAAAATTCATGGCAACCTACAGAGACCCTGTTCGCGTGTTCGCTCCGTTGGAAGTCATTGAGCGCCTGCTGGAGATTCGTGCCGAAGCAGGTTTCTCTCCTGCTGTTTATCTGCTTACGCCCGATGATTTGGCGGCGTGTCTTGACGCTTACGGCTTCGACGTGTTCGCTTTTGAGGAAGTCGAAAGCGAGTTCCATTTCGGAAACTATCGCGCGCCACTTGCGCCGGGTGGGAGTCATGCCCACAATTCTTTGACGGCGCACTGAGTAAAGTAAGAACTAAAAAGGCAAAAGTCAAAAGTGAAGAGCAGATTTCTCTTTCACTTTTGACTTTTGCCTTTTTAGCTCAGGTTTTCATCTTAGAGCGCCTTGATGATGAAGAAAGTTATGTCGTCGGTCGCCCCCGTTCCCCCGGTCCAGTCAATCACGTCCTTGTGAATACGTGAAATCATCTCACGAGCGCTTAAGTCCTGCGCCTCCAGCGCAGCCTGAGCTAGCCGCTCGCGACCGTACTCTTCACCTTCAGGGCTGGCGGCCTCCGTCACCCCGTCCGTATAGAGGACAATCACCTGCCCCGGCTCAACCGACATGTAATACTCGTAATAGCGCGTGTCCCTGAACATCCCCAGAGGCAGCCCGCCGCGCTCCATAAAGCGCTTCCTGCCGTCTTTCTCCAGCACGAGCGGCGGATTATGACCGGCGTTCGTGTAGGCAAGCGTCTTATTCGACGCATCCAGCACGCCGTAAAAGGCCGTGACAAACTGATTTCGCTCTATGGACTCCCACAGGAGATAGTTGACCTTGGCCATGGAGATGTGCGGCGCATAGCCTATGTGAATCGCCGCGCGAAGGCTGGCGCGCAGGAAGGCCATGAGCAGCGCTGCGGGCACGCCCTTGCCGGAAACGTCCGCTATGACCATGCCTATCTGGTCATCGTAGATGCGAACCCAGTCGTAGTAATCGCCGGAAACTTCCTCTGTCGGAAAGTTGTAAGCAGAAATATTGAAGCCTTCGAGGTTAGGGTCTGAAGGCGGCAGAAGCTCTAGCTGAACCTGTCGCGCGACCTCAAGCTGTCCTTCGAGCCGCTTCTTCTCCACAAGCTGCTCGTGCAGCATCACCTTCTCTATGATAATCGCCACCTGCGAAGCCAGCAGCATCAGGACTTGCAGGTCGTCCGACGTGTATGTGTTGACCTGGTCGCTCTCAAGGTCAAAGACGCCAATCACTTCATCGTTGGAGATGATGGGCGCGACCATCTCCGAGCGCGTCTCGCGCCGGGCGTTGACGTAGCGCGGGTCGTTATGAACGTCCGGTGAAATCACAGGCTCGCCACGGGTGGCGACGTAGCCAATGATGCCCTCGCCCATCTTCAGGCGAAGCTCTACAAGATCGTCTATGTCGTAGCCGCGAACAGCCTCGGCGCGGTAGACGGCCGACTGCTGCGCCGAGGCTGCGTCCGGCGAAGACTTCTGACCCTGAATAATGAAGATTCCGGCGGCATCATAGGGCAGGAGCGAGCCGAGCGTGTCCATCACAAGGTTTATGACTTCCTGTAAGTCCAGCGAGCGGCTAATCTTCTTGGTGATATCCAGTAGAAGGCGCAGCTTATCCGTGACGGAAACATTTCCGCGGCGCGCTCCAGTCTCTGTTATCTGCTCCGGCATATTCGTCTCAACTCAAAATCCGGATTATGAATGATGCCTCTCGAATGCGCAATCCGAATCTATTTTACCCCGTCGGGAACTTTTCCCTCGAACGGGTGTCTAATTCCGGCTATACGTCTGATTTGTCGATTAAGGAGAGTGAAATTATGGAGCCGCGTAAAATGGCTGGCTGGTGTCTGATTCTTTTCGGCCTCATCAACGTGCTTCATGCCATCTACATGCAGGGAACGCAGGGGCGTGGGATAACTGTGCTTTACGCCTTTATCACCTCTCTGCTGTTTACCCTGGGGGCGGCATTCCTCTGGCTGAACAAGAAAGGGCGCTCGAGTCGCTCTTAAGACTAGGATGACTCGAGCGCGGCTTCCGTCAGGAGCTTGAATTCGAGCGGAGCGGAAGGGTGATGCTGAAAGAACTCGTTGACATCGCTGGGCAGCTCAAGCTGCGCCAGCCGCATTCCGCGCGCGCCGAACATCTCCTGATAACGCGCCACCGCTCGCTCGCCCGCAGCGTCAGGGTCAAGCGCGGCCACCACGCTGAATCTGCCCAGAGGCGCAAGCCACTCTTCCTTCAAGCCGCCGGCACCGACTAAGCCGACGGCCGCGAACCCGTGCGTCACAAGCGTCAGCGTGTCTGTGAAGCCCTCTACCAGATAGACCACCTCTTTGCTGCTCAAATCCTCCAGCGAGTCCACGTTATAAAGCGAAGGCACCGGCCCGCGCATATTATGCCAGCGCGGCTCAACGCCGGACGCCGTCGTGCGCGCCTGAAGATAGAGCGCGCGCCCCTCTACGTAGAACGGGAAAAGAAGCCTGTGACGATAGAAGGTCAGGTGCGCCTGACGGTTAAAGAGCCCGCTCAGCTTAAGCTCGTCAAGCGGAAATGCCTCCAGCATGCGGCTCATCACGCGGCGATAGGCGCGGCGCGGAAAATATGTAACGCCCGTGTATCGTATGCTTCGCTCGTCTATCCCTCGCCGCGCCAGATAATTTCTGCCTTCCGCCTGCTCCTCCTGGCGGCAGGCAACTAGAAAAGCCTCGCACATCTCGGCGAGCCTGTCCGTGGCGAGCGGTTCGCCCTGATACTCAGCCGCTTCCATATCCGGCGCGGCCCGCTTAATCAGAGAAGACTCCCGGCGGCTCGCCGTCAACCCCAGCTCACGCGCAATCTCGTTGACGGCATGCACGAAGCCCACAGAGTGCATCAGCTCATAGAAGCGTATGCAGTCGCCGCCCTCGTCGCGCGAGAAGCAATGAAAGAGACCTCGCTCAAGATCTACTGAGAGGCTGGGGTTTCCCCTGCCGCTATGTGCGTGGTGCGGGATGGGACAGAGCGATTGAAGCCGGTTGGAGGAGACGCGCACCTGAGTGTGGCAGTAACGCGTGTAGAAGGAGCGATAATCAATAGAAGACTTTATCTGCTCGCTCAAACGGCGCAGCCGCCCAACGTCTCTCTCGTCTCGCTCCATATGGAAAGCAATGCAGAAGTCAGAACGCAGAATTAAAGAGAGAATTCAAGCTCGGATCTCTTCTTCATGCGTCATTCGGCGCTGCCGCCTTCTGCATTTTTCTTGTAGCCGTTTAGCTGTTCGTAACGGCGCTGAATCTCTTCCGGGTGCTGCGCCTTATAGTCGTGCCAGAGCCTTGAAACTTTCATGCGGTACTCGACCAGGTCGCGGCTCACGTTGAAGTGCTGGGCTATCTCTTTGGAGGTCTTGCCCTGAAAGACGAAGCGACGCAGCGCAGCGAAAGGAACCAGCGAGGCGGCGCCCACGGCATAAGCCGCCTCCTCATCCTCGTCGTTGTAATCGCGCGAAGCCATCTTGCCGTGCTTGTCCTGCGCGACTATGGCCAGCCGGTTCGCCTTGTGTCCAAGAAAGACGTGGCACACCTCTTCCATCAGCGTGGCGTTGTTGCGCTGAGCGCCGTGCGTAGGATTCAATATGACGAGCCTCCACCCATTCGGCAGAGGGCGCGAGGCTGTCCCGCCAGACCAGGCGTTTGATCCCTCGCCCAGAAGATGAGCGCGGGCCTCCTCCGACAGCCCCATAATCATGTTGAAATCCACGACCATGAGCTTTGCGTAACGGGCCAGGGCAAACGGGTCCAGCGGCTCGTCGTCACGGCTGAGCCCCGCGAAGTCGCGCAGGCCCTGTGCGCGCAACTCGTAGAATCGCCCTTTCTGCGTAGGAGGCAGTACCTTCTCGTCCACATTCACGATTATAACCCGAAAACCCCTCACGGCTTACGGCTCATAAAAACCAGAAGTGGCCGCGTTGCACTTTAAGGCAACGCGGCCACTCGTTCTATCCGAAGACCTTCTAAACTTTTACTGCTTTTTCCGGCCGCCTCGCGCGCTCCTTAACGACGGCGCTTGCTGCGCGGGTCTTCGCCTGGACGGCTGAACTGTGCGTAGGCTACGCGGAACAGTTCCGCCAGTGCATGTGCCGTTTCGGGCGTCAGGTTACGGTCGGCTCTCAAGTGCGCCTCTACGATTTCCGGCATGCTCTCCTGCGGGAAATAGACGACTGCCTTGGCTTCGTCCGCGCCGCCTTCGCGCCCGCCCATAATGCGCTCCATGGGCACGTTGAGCCACGTCGTCAGGCGCGCGATGTTGTCCGCGTCGGGCTTTCCAGTCCCGTTCTCTATACGCGAAAGCGTGGAAGCTGAAACGCCCGTTTCATCTGCGACATCGCGCAGGCTCAGGCCCTGCTCCTCACGCTTGCGGCGTATGGCACGCCCCAGCTCAACCGTGTTTACCAAGCTCTTTTCCGCCATTTTTGGCCTCCTTTCGGCCACTTTGGGCGCTTAAGGCGCACCCATCCGGCCTATTACAAGCCAGAAGATATCACAGGAAAATTTTAGATGCAAGACTTTGTTTTATACTTGCAACAAGCCGGGAACAGTGGTACACTGTTTCACGTATGAAACAGAAGAGATTTCATACTGATGGGAAGTAGGCCAAAAGAGATGAGCGCAAACGAATATATCTGGGAAACATTCGACGGGTTGTTCAAGACTGTGCATCGCCAGACGCGCCGGGTAGAGGAATTAGAGGCGCGCGTGGCCGAGCTTGAGCGTCGTCTTAATGAAACGCGAAAAGCTGAGCCCGGTCAGTTAAGCGAGTTGCCCGTCGAGCGCGCGGCCTGAAAACAGCAGTTTTTTAAGAGGAGCCAAGAGCCATGTCATCGAACGCCGTAGCAACAGACAGAAAAGCCGTGATGCGGGACAAGCGCGCGCAAGGTATTGCCGCGATGGGTCTTGTGACCCGCGAGGGCGACCGTTTTCGCGTGCTGACGCCTACTTTGCGCGGGCGCAAGCAGAGCTATGAGGTCTGGCGCGATGAAGCGGGCAAGGTGCGTTGCTCTTGTCTGGAATTTGAAGAGCAGGTCACGACTGACTCTGGTTTTCGCTGCGAGCACATTCTCGCGGTCAAGCATTCGCTTCTGGCGCGAAACACTGAAGCGGTAACAAAGCAGCAGCCCGTGGCAGAGAAGGCCGTAGAGGTCAAAGCCCTGAGGGAAACAGAGCCGCAGGCGGCTGAGCCCAACACAAACGCAGATGCATCCGAGGAGCAGGAGACACCAACGGCTGTGAAGCCCGAGACGGTCAAGCGCTCCGAACGGGAGATGGGCGAGGCGGAAGAGGCAACTCAAATTAATGCCGAAGAGCAGAAGAGGGCTTCAAACGTTCGCTCACTCGCTGAACACAATGAGATAGAGGAGCAGGAAATGAACAGGAAGAAAGATACAGCACTTGAGGTGCAGGAAATCACGAACGAGGGACACGAGCAGGTTGCCTCGGTAGTCCCCTTCACCAACACCCTGCGCGCATTGAAGCAGCAGGTTGACCCTAACTTCATCAAGACGCGTGAAGGATGGACAGACCGCCAGGGCAACACGCACATGGTCGAGTACGTCGAGTGGCACACGGTCGCGGACATTCTAGACCGCATCGCGCCGACCTGGCAGCACGCTGTCAGAAACGTTGTGCAGCTTGGCGAGATAGCTGTCGTCACCGCCGCCATCACCATTGACGGTGTGACGCGCGAAGGCGTAGGCACGGGCACTTCCGAAAGCGAGATGGGAATCAAGAAGGCTGAGCACGACGCTCTGAAGCGCGCGGCCGTCAAATTCGGCATCGCACGCGAGCTTTACCAGCGCGAGACGGAAGTCATAGAGCGACACGGCGCAGCCGCGCAGCCCGGCGCAATGCCGCGCGACCCGCTCGCCAAGTCTATGGCAGATCTTGTGACGCCGAAGCAGCTCGGCATGATTCGCGCTCTGGCGCGCGAGGCCGGGGTTGACCCGGAAGAGGAGTGCCAGTCGGTTCTTCGCTGCAAGACGGATGAATTGTCGAAGCGCGCAGCCTCCTCCTTCATAGACCACCTGAAGGGTCTACAGCAGGAAGCCGGAGCGATTCGCCGCGCAAGCTAAGCGGGCCATATACGCGAGCGAGGAGGAGGCGGCGACCGGGAAGAATTTGGATTGCCGCTTCCCGCTCGCCTCTCCCACGCACGTGACCGTAGCCAGGGAGGTAGTAGGAAATGATGACACAGGAACTGTTGCAGGAAGAGATGAGGCCGCTTTCGCTTGAGCTTGAGTACGCGGACGAAACCGCAGTAGAGAAGCGCGAAGGTGGTCAGACCGAAACAGAGACGCGTTCAAAGAAGGATCAGATTATCTCTCTTTATGAGAACGGCGTGACCGATATTGCGCAGATTACGCGACGCGTAGGAGCGCGGCCGTCTTACGTAGCGCAGGTGCTTCAGAACGCCGGGATACTTAAAGGCTACTTCGACCTTTACACGACGACTGCGCGCGAGCAGAACATCTATTCGAGGTTCTTCCGCAACGTGCTGTCGTTCAAGACGGTCGAAGCGGCGCGTGAATCGGTTCAGAAGATTGACAGGCTTTACAACTATTTTGAGCGACTCGGAGACCGCGCCGGCCAGCATCAGGCGATGGTTCTGGCTCTGACGGGCAAGAACCGCGCGCGCTGGAGCGGCAAGATGGAAGAGTCGAAGATTTTCAGTGAATGGCTCGCATCGCACTAAGAGCCAAGCAAGTTTAAGAAGGAACACAATCAGGTTTCACCCCTCGCAAGACCATAAGAACGAGCCAAGGGCGGGTTTGATAAGGTGAGTTTTCTATAAGATAGAAAACTCACCTTTCTTTTTTCTACCGGCTGTACCGACAGGCCGCGTTCAAGCTTTCCGGCCTTCTATACCCTCGCAAAAATCGGTGCTCTTTTCCAACAAGTAGTTGGCGAACATTTCTCTTCTCTGAAGGAGCTGAAACTATGCTTAGAAATATCGGCGGGGTAATTATCGGTTACATCCTCATGGCGCTCACAGTCTTTCTCACATTCTCGGCTGCCTATCTTCTGATGGGTACAAGCGCAGCTTTCAAACCCGATACCTACGAGGTCTCTAACCTCTGGCTCGTGACGAGCTTTGTACTTTTTCTCGTTGCGGCGGTCCTGGGTGGCTATGCCTGCGCGGCTATTGCCAGGGGAGGCAGGGCGTCGCTCGTGCTCGCATTGCTGGTAATAGTGCTCGGCCTGTACGCGGCTATACCTGCGCTCAGGGCCGCCAACGCTGGCCGTGACCGGCTCACGCGGCCGGCAGAGGTCTCTAACATGGAGGCAATGCAGAACGCAGTGCAGCCCGGCTGGGTGGCTCTGCTGAATCCCTTCGTAGGCGCGGCGGGCGTCGTCCTGGGCGCTAGCCTCAGACGCAGGCCGCGAGACTGAAAGCTCGCCTTGCATTCTTCATCGAATCTGAAACTTTCAATTATTTCAAACTTAAAGGAGAGGAAAAGAAATGACTGAACAAGTGATGTCCAAGGGTGGAACTTTCTGCTGGAACGAGCTTGCGACCAGGGATCTGGGAGCGGCGAAGAAGTTTTACACGGAGCTTTTAGGCTGGCAGTTAGAGGAATCAAACGTGGCCGGAATGTCCTACATAGAGATAGTCGCGGGCGGCGAGCACATAGGCGGCATGTACCAGATGACTGCCGAAAATGGCGGTGCCCCTTCGCACTGGATGTCCTACGTCGAAGTGGAAGATGTGGACGATAGGGCTGAGAAGGCAGCGGAGCTTGGCGGAAAGGTCTGTGTGCCGCCGACCGACATTCCGAACGTGGGCCGCTTCTGCGTCATCACAGACCCTACGGGCGCCACCTTTTCGCTCGTCAGGCTTTCGGCCCCGAGCCGGTAGTCGTCAGTAAGTAATCTTAGAGCCGCCTGTCCCTTTTAAGTTTTCATATGAAGCCCACAGTTGTTCTTGAAAAGGAGAAAAGATGTTTCTGGGAATCAGAACAGTCATCTATCACGTCGACGACCTGGAGAAAGCCAAAGACTGGTACACGCGCGCCGCGGGCGTCGCCCCGTATTTCGACCACCCGTGCTACGTAGGCTTTAACGTAGGAGGCTACGAGCTTGGACTGGACCCGGATGGCTCAGACAAAGCGGAAGCGTCAGACAAGGCCGTGGCCTACTGGGGAGTCGAGAGTATCAAACAATCGCTTGAGCGGCTGCTCGCGCTCGGGGCAACCAAGCACACGGACGTTCAGGACGTGGGAGAAGGCATTCTCATGGCGACGGTGCGCGACCCCTTCGGCAACATCCTGGGGATAATCGAGAATCCACACTTCTCGTTGAAGAATCAAGGGGGAGGAGAGCCGTGAAAAGGAGAAGGCTAGTGCTCTGGCTGCTCACTCCCGTGGCGGCCTTAATCGCTCTGCTTCTCTTTGTCACGGCCGCCGCCCTCCTGATTCCGCGCCAGCATGTTGCGTCACGAACGTTGAAGACGCGCCAGCCGCCTGACGCCGTGTGGCGTGCGATTACTGATTACGAAGGGCAGCCCGCTTGGCGAAAGGATTTGAAGAGCGTGGAGCGGCTGCCCGACCGGGACGGGCGCGAGGTATGGCGCGAAGTTTATGAAGACGGCTCGCCCTTAACTATGGAGACGGCGGAAGCGGTTCCTCCCAACCGGCTCGTGCGTATCATAGCGGACGAAGGAGGCCCCTTTTCGGGTCACTGGGAATATGAGGTTAAGGCGAATAACACGGGCGGAAGCAGCCTTACCATTACGGAGCGCGGCGAGGTTCCCAACCCCTTCTTCCGTTTCGTCTCCCGCTTCGTCATCGGCCACACCTTCTTCATGGAGAAATTTCAGAAAGACCTGGCCGCGAAATTCGGCGAAGAGGCTGTCATAGAGTGAAGCGCTTTTTAGCATTGCACGCGAAGCTTAAAGCGACCCCGGCATGCTCCGCGTGGTAAACTTGCGGCCTGTAAAGCAAAGAAATTTCGGCCCGGAGAGAAATGAAGACTGATGCCCGCAAAGAACGAGGATTTGCACGGGAATGTGCCGGACACTTCGCCGGTCGCGCTGCTCTTGATTGATGTCATTAACGACCTGGAATTCGATACCGGGCCGGAGCTTCTAAAGCACGCCATGCCTATGGCCCGCCGGCTCGCGGATTTCAAGAGAAGAGCCGAAGAAGCAGGGATCGCCATCATCTACGTCAACGATAATTTCGGCAAGTGGCAGTCGGATTTCAACAAGCTGCTCTCGCATTGTCTGAAAGAGGATGTCTGCGGAAAGCCGCTCGCCGAGCTTCTCAAGCCCGCGGAGGACGACTATTTTGTCCTGAAGCCGAAGCATTCCGGCTTCTTCTCTACGACACTGGACACGCTGCTCGAATACTTGCAGGCAAAGACGCTCATACTGACGGGGCTGACGGGCGACATCTGCGTGCTCTTCACGGCGAACGATGCCTACATGCGGGACTTCAATCTGGTGATTCCGTCCGACTGCGTAGCGTCCAGCGACCCGGAAGCAAACGAGCACGCGCTGGAATTGATGGCGCGCGTCCTCAAGGCAGACACGACGCCGTCCACGAAGCTAGACCTTGAGAAGCTGAAGCAGGAGGCAGCCGCCGAAGGGAAAGCCGGGGACAAGCCTGAGCCGCAGGCCGCGCATTTCGCCAAAAAGGATTAGCCGGATATCGGTTTGAGAAAAGAAGACGGGCCGCTCAGGGTATGAAAGAGCGGCCCATCTTCTTTTTAAGGATTGTGTCCGAGGTGAAGCGCTACCTTTGCGCGCGTGCGCGCGCGGCGGCTGATTGTGCCAGCTCGCGTGCGCGCGGCAGAAGCTCAAGAGATTTCGTCACCTGCGGGTCGTCCAGTACCAGCACCTCGTCCGCAGTCACTTTGCCGTAAGCAGCCGTGATGATGTTATAGCGTAGCTGCTGGCTGATGAAATCCCTGTTGCGGTCAAGATACTGCGGCGTCATCTTCCAGGCGGGGTCTTTCATCACGAAATCCCTGAACGCCTTAAACAGCGCGTCCGTCACAGGATAATCGGTCGGCTGCAACTTTCGATTGAACTCTATGGCTCGCTGCACCTTGTAAGCGTCAAAGCCGGCTATGCGCCCGTTGATGAGCTCGCGCGCGAAGAAGAAGGTGGGGTTAATGAGGCGTGCCTGTGCAGGGCTAATCGTAGACGGCTTGACGTACTGATCGGGCGCTATACCGCCGCCGCCATAAACCGTGCGCCCCGTATCGGTCTGCGTCGCCGGGCCGGTCTGCTTCTCTTCCGCGCCCTCCTGGCGTATGGAGCCGCCGCGAGTGATGTAATTGTAGAAGCCGCCGTCAGAGTAGTCGCGCTGTATCAGGCGGCCGGAAGGCGTGTAGTACTTGGCGGTCGTCAGCGTCAGCCCCGCGCCCGATTCCAGCGGAAAGATGCCCTGCACCAATCCCTTGCCGAAGCTGGTTTCGCCGACGATGATGGCGCGGTCATGATCCTGCATCGCGCCCGCTACGATTTCAGAGGCGGAAGCCGTGTTGCCGTTCACCAGTATGACGAGCGGCGTCATGTCCGGGTGGTCGTTGTCGGATTCGTAAGCCCGGTCAAGACGACGCTCGCGCCCCTTCTGCGAGAGAATCAACTGCCCGCTTTGCAGAAACTTTTCCGCCACGTGAATGGCCTGGTCGAGAAATCCCCCCGGATTATTGCGCAAGTCCAGAACCAGATACTGCATCCCCTTCATGTGCAGGAAATCCAGCGCCGCCTGTAGCTCGTCCGTCGTCGTGTAATTGAAGCCGTGCGTCATGTCTATGTAGCCGACGCCGGGCCTGAGAAGGTAAGCATCAGGAATCGAAGGCTGGGCCACGGAATCGCGCGTTATCTCTACGGTTTCAGTACGAGCCGTCGCGGCGCGCTCCAGAGTTATGCTGACTAAAGAGCCGCGCGGGCCGCGAATCTTGTCGCGCACTTCCAGCGAAGTCTTGCCCCGCATGTTTATGCCGTCGACGGCGACTATGCGGTCGCCGAAGCGCAGCCCCGCTCGGTAAGCGGGCGAATCTTCAAAGGTCGAAAGAATAAACGTGTCGTTCTGCTCGCCTTGACGCTGGTTGCCTATGCTCGCCCCTATGCCGTAATACTCCGAGCGCTGATCCGTTCTCAGTTCTTCGTACTCTTTGCGGTCGTAGTAGTTCGAGTGCGGGTCTAGCGTGCGCAGCATGCCGATGATGGAAGACTTGAAGACGGAGTTGTAATCCAGCCTGCCTCCGTCAACGTAGTTCTCCCGGACTATGTTCAGCGCTTCATCGAAGCTGCGCTGGACGCTCGCCGCCTCCGGGCTGAGCGTGCGCGAGCGCAGGCCCCTGGCACGTCCGGAAGAGGGCGTGGTCGCAGAGGTGCGGTCTGAGCCGCTTCCCGCGCGTCCCTGTGTCTGCTGCCCTAGAATTAATGCCGGAGAAAGAAGTGTAAAGACGAGAAGCGCTGCGAGCGCCGCCGACAATCGCTGTTTCACTACGATAAAACCCTCTTAAAAGCCGAGTAGGATAAACATGTTTCCGGTGGATTTGGGCCGCATACCGTGTGCGACGGGAAGAGGCCAAGTCTTCCTGTTTGCATAGTACACGGATGCGGGCGAGGCAGGCAAGGTTGGCACAGAAAAGGGGGACGGGTTGGGGGTTCAGGGGATGATTAAAAGAAAGAGACTTGGATTTTCTTTATCCATCCCCCATCCCCTATCCCCAATCCCCTCTTTTCTTGTACAATGGCGCACTTTGTAGTGGCATCGAAGAGTCTGGATGCCTGGCTCCGCTCGCAGGCGGGCGCTATTGTTTACTCCCCTTTGTGAAGAGAAAAGCTTATGGCTACTAAGAAGAGCACCAAATCGAAATCGGACAAGAAGCGGTCGAAGGCAGACGGAAAGCGAAAAGCCAGGGAGGCGGCCGGTTCCCTGGAAGACTATCTGAAGAGTGCCGTGCGCGCCGTAGAGGTCGCAGACCTTTTGACCATCCCCCTGACGCACTCAATCCAGAATCTGCTACAGCTGGCCGCGCAGTCCCTCAACGCCGACGCAGCCTCCGTGCTGGTGCGCGACGGCGACGAAGGCGGCTTGAAGTTTCTGGTCGCCATGGGCCCGGTCGCGGATAAGCTGATGGACATCAGGATCCCGCCGGGGCGCGGCGTGGTGGGCTTTGTCTTCCAGTCGGGCCAGCCCATGGCGGTTGACGTGTCGCAAGACCCTAACTTTTACCCTATGGTTGATTCCGCGACCGGCTATCGCACGCTGATTACACTGGCGACGCCCCTTCGTGTGGGCGCCGAGGCCGTAGGCGTGTTGCAGTTCGTGAACCGCTCCGGCTGGGAGCACCTGCCGGAGGGCACGCCCGCCGAAGCCTTCACGCCGGAAGAGATGGAGAAGGCGGCCTACTTCGCGGACGCGATAGCGGCGCTCGTCGACGCGCACGAGACGGCGAGCCTGGTTGAGACGCTTTTCGAGCTTTCCATCAAGAGCGCGGGCGGCGGCGACGAGATAGGCAATGCCCTGCGCAAGTGGCTCTCGGAGGTGAGAACCGCGCCGGAGCACAAAGACCTGATGGCGCTTGCCATCTCCCTGCGCGACATCGCCAGCCGTGGCGACGCCGAACGACAGCTTTGCCGCGAAGTGCTCGACTCGCTCGCTCGCTACACGGAGCGCGGCGCGTTCAGCACCACCTACATGAGCTTTTAATGCGAAGCTTTAGGGGAATCAATTTCAGGAGAATGAGACGAGATGGCGCAGTCTGATCCGGCGATGGAAGCGGCCAACGCGCTCAAGGATTTGTGGGGGGGAATAACGCCCGATTCCACCTGGCAGGGACGCACGGGGAAAGGTGTGCGCGTCGCGGTCGTAGACAGCGGGATAGACGTGCGCCACCCCGCGCTTAAGGATAAAGTCAAGGAATCCGTGGAAGCCGTAGTGGAAAATGGAAAGGTCGTCTTTCATCCTTCTACTTCCGGAGACCAGGCGGGACACGGCACCGCATGCGCAGGCATCATCACAGAGGTGGCGCCCGAGGTTGAGCTTCACAGCGTTAAAGTTCTGGGGCCGAATGCCTCCGGCTCCGGCGACATGTTTCTGGCCGGGCTGGATTACGCCATACGCAACAAGATGCAGGTGGTCAATCTCTCTTTGGGGACGACCAAGCCTCAGTACTTCGGCCCCCTGCATGACTTGCTCGACCGCGCTTATCACGCGGGCTGCATACTGGTGGCGGCCGCCAACAACCTGCCGCAGCCGAGCTATCCTTCCATCTTCTCGTCCTCGCTCGTCTCGGTGGTCAAGCGAGAGGGCGGCGACCCATTCAACTTCGGTTACCGCTACGGCGAAGTAATAGAGCTTGTAGCGCCGGGCGTTCAGGTGCGCACGACCTGGCCGGGCGGAGGCTACCGGCAGGTCACAGGCAACAGCTTCGCCTGCCCCTACATAGCCGGAATCATTGCGCTCATCATGGAAGCCTACCCTGACCTGACGCCCTTTCAGGTCAAGAGCATCCTTTTCGCCATAGCCAGCCGCAACAAGCAGAAGGCAGAGGCCATACCCAAGGAGTAATGGCTTTAAGGTAGATTAAAGATAAAGAGGCCGCTCAATTAGAGAATCTAATTGAGCGGCCTCTTTATCTTTCACGTCGCTTCAAAAGCGCGCGTCACATACCCATCCCCATTCCGCCGGGCATGCCCATGGCCATGCCGCTCGCGGCCATGTCGATCGCAGGGTCTTCGCGCTTACGAAGCAGAGCTGGGTCAACGTACTTCAGCTC
>DASVVZ010000512.1:0-2315 GCA_036389875.1 Pyrinomonadaceae bacterium | reverse complement strand
GACTGGGGATGCGCTTCTTCACCATGCGTGAGATAGACGAGCGCGGCATGAGCAACGTGATGGACGAGGCCATTGCCATAGCATCACGCGCCAGCGCCGGCTACAGTGTGACTCTGGACGTGGACGCGCTGGACCCGGGTGACGCGCCCGGCTCCGGCACGCTGGTTCGCGGCGGGCTGACTTACAGGGAAGCGCACCTCGGCATGGAAAAGATAGCTGAAGCAGGTGGCATGCGTTTGCTTGAGATAGTCGAGATAAATACCGCGCTCGACATCAGCAACCGCACGGCCCAACTGGCCGTAGAGCTAATCCTATCCGCACTGGGCAAGACAATCCTTTGAACAGTTTTAGGCTTTTATGACGAAAAAACTCCGCGTAGGCGTGGTCTTCGGGGGACGTTCGGGCGAGCACGAGGTGTCGGTTCGCTCCGCTCGCTCCGTGATAGAGGCTCTGGACAAGCGCCGCTACGAAGTTGTACCGATCGCCATTACCAAGACGGGCAAGTGGCTTGCGCCTGCCGATTCCTCTGCGCTTCTGCCGGGGGAGACAAAGCAGCTTCTTTCGCCGGCCATGGTCAAGGGCGAAAGCCGCAACATCGCGCTCATAGGCGACCCCACGCATCAGGGACTGGTTCCGCTGGACGGGGACAGTGGCGAATCTCAGCCTCTGGACGTAGTCTTTCCGGTGCTTCACGGCACATACGGCGAAGACGGGACGATTCAGGGACTCTTTGATATGGCGGGCATTCCGTACGTGGGCTGCGGCGTGCTGGCCTCTGCCTGCGGCATGGACAAGGTGACTATGAAGACCCTGTTCCGCGACGCAGGGCTTCCACAATGCCGCTACACCTGGTTTCTGCGTTCCGAATGGGACAGGGACAGGGAAGCGGTTATAAGAAAAGTGGCGCGGCGAATCGGCTTCCCCTGCTTCGTCAAGCCGGCCAATCTCGGCTCTTCAGTTGGCATCTCCAGGGCCACGGATAAAAAATCGCTCGCCACCGCCATAGAGCTTGCCGCCCGCTATGACCGGAAGGTGATTGTGGAAGAGGGCCTCGACGCGCGAGAGATAGAGTGCGGAGTGATGGGCAACGACGAGCCTGAGGCGAGCCTGCCGGGCGAGTACGTAGTGCATGACCCGGCAGCGAGCTTTCTTGACTACACCGAAAAATATTCGAGCACGGGCCACGTCGATTTCGTAGTTCCGGCCCCGCTCAGCAAGGCACAGACGGCGCGCATTAGACGCATGAGCGTTGAAGCCTTCAGGGTAGTGGATGGCGCAGGTCTTGCGCGCGTCGACTTCTTCCTACGCAGGGATACGGGCGAGCTTCTGATAAACGAATTGAACACCCTGCCGGGCCTGACGGACGTTTCCGGCTTTCCCAAGATGTGGGATGCCACAGGAATGCCCTTTCACAGGGTCATAGACCGCCTGATAGAGCTTGCCCTTGAGCGGCATCGTGAGAAGCAGCGCACGGTGACGAGCATCTGAAAAACGTTTGCTTTGAAGAGTTTCGGCGAGTTCTCTTAAGGGAAATCGTGAGCTTTAATCCTTGGGCGCGCGATAGCCTTTGCGCGTGCGTGCGGCCAGTTCCTGTCGCTCAAGCCTGACGCCCACCTCACGCCAGCGCCCGTCCCTGGCTCTGTTCGTAGAGCGATAGGTCAGCGTGTACTGGTTACTGAGCTCCTCCACAATCGAGGCGAAGGCTTCGCGCAGCATCTGGCCCCCCGGCGTAGAGACGTAGCGCCCTCCCGACTTCGACGCGAAATTGCGCAGAGCGCCCACGCCCATCTGCCTCTCTTTAGAGCCCTGCTGAGACATATCAACAGTGTAGATGGTAACGCTCGCGGCAATGGCGTTGGCCAGGGCCTTGTCCATAGACGCGCTGCTGGAATTATCTGCCCCGTCGGAGAGCACTATGATCGCCCGGCGCTTTTCGGGCCGCGCGTTGAGGTCGCGCGCCGCTTTGACAATCGCGTCGTTGAGCGAAGTCATTCCCCTGGCTCGCAGGTTAAAGGCCACGGGCGCAAGGTCTCGGCTGGAAGAGAACTCCTGAACCTGCTCTATCTTCGAATCGAAATTATAGACGGCTGCGACATCGTTCTCTCTCAGGCCGTCAAGAAAGCGTATGGCGGCCGAGCGAGCCAACGTGATGCGACTCTCCATGCTGCCTGAAGTGTCTAGCAGCACTGCCGCTGCGAAAGGCGTCTCTTCGGCGCTGAAGCTCGAAATCGATTGTTCCTTCCCGTCCTCAAAGAGCCTGAAATCCGTCTTCTTCAGCCCGTGAGCATATTTGCCGCCTGCGTCCGCCACCGTAA
>DASVVZ010000511.1:0-7072 GCA_036389875.1 Pyrinomonadaceae bacterium | reverse complement strand
GAGGACACTTTCTGCTACTCATCTAAGCTCTACAGCCCGAAAGGTAAGTGCTGAGGGCGCGGCCGCCTTCAGCCATTAGATTAACCTTCTAGTCTTTAGCTCCACCTGCAATGTCTCTTCGCCCCTTCTGACTTTCAGCCTGAAGGTCTTACCCTCTTTCTTAAACATCTCGCGCAGGGTGTGCAGCGTGTACTCGGAGGCCGCCCGCCCGTCAACCTCCAGAATGACATCTTCCGCCTTGAGCCCGGCCTCGGCTGCCGGAGAGTTCTCCATGATGCGATTGACTTTGATCGTCTTGAATTGAGGAACGTCCGTGACCAGAGCCAGCCCCGTCTTGTCGAACTCAAAGGGATCGTTAAAGGATTTATTCGGCTCAAGAATCATTCGCTTGTGCGAGTAGTCGAAGATGACTTTGAAGCGCCGAAGGATAAGGCCACCTATGTTGCCCACAGAGCCTTTTCGGGAGATGAAGCCGCCCGTCTGCGGAAAAGCCGCCGTCGGCCTATCCAGCTTGAAGCGCCCGAGCGAGAGGCTTTCAATCCGGCCGATGGTAAGCGGAAACTCCCCGCCCACGCCGCGCGCCTTCGTCTGAACCGTATTAGGCACGCGCTCGACCAGCTTGCGCTCCTGCACGAACGCTGGGTTAAAGGTGAGGCCGAAGCCGGAGCCCGCGTCTATGACGAAATCCCCTTCAATCGGCTCAAGCCCGGGTATCACTATTCTTGCCGTCACGTACGGATGATTGAGTTCTAACTTGAGCGGAAGACTCTCGCCGTTGCCGTTGTAGACGAACTGCTTCGGGTCGTAGAGCGTGATGAAGCGCGTCTCGTAATCGACCTCAACAACGTAGCGATGGAAAAGCTCTGCCCCTATGATGACATCCATGCTGCGCCCGGCGGTCGCCTCAATCGAGTCGAGCGCGATTGCCATCACGTTCAGGTTCTTAATCTCTACGCCTTCAAGACCGAAAGTGATTCCGCTCAGGCGAGCTGTCTCGGCAGTGCCGCCCGCGCCCTGCGCGCGACCCGTCTCCGTGAGTTGCAGCCCCATATCGCGCGCCCGTCTCATGTTAATGACGGACGCGGCCGCGCCTGTGTCGAGCGTGAACCAGAGCGGGCCGGAGCCGTTGACGCGTCCCTGTAGAAGCACGTGGTTGCCATTAAGCTCCATAGGGAAACGCGTGACCCTGGAGGCTTGCGCTGGGGCGGTCGCGGTCTGCTGCTGCTGTGCCTTCTGAGGCGGCGTAAACAGAGCGAGGGCAGAGAAGAGCAGCACGCAGGCCAGCCCTGCGCTCAGGCCGGAAATCCCCAGGCCCGCGCCCTTCTGTACACGCCCGTCCTGCTCCATCTTAAATCGCAACGCACGTCCCTCTTTTCAGGAATTGCCCGTCGCCCGGCTTTCCCTTGTACTCTCCGTTTTCAATCACTACACGCCCGCGAGAGAGCACGGTCTCGACTACGCCGAGAATGCGCTTGCCTTCATAGGTGCTGTAATCGACGTTCATGTGCTGAGTCTTTACGGAGAGCGTCTGCTCCTTCTCGGGGTCGAAGATGACTATGTCTGCGTCGGAGCCGACTGCTATGGTGCCCTTCTTAGGGAAGAGCCCGAACATCTTGGCCGCGGCCGTGGAGGTTAATTCGACGAAGCGATTAAGGCTGATGCGATTCTCCACGACTCCGCCGTTGTAAATGAGCGGCACGCGGTTCTCCACGCCGGGAGCGCCGTTCGGAATCTTTGAGAAATCATCGCGCCCCAATTCCTTCTGCTCCTTCATGCAGAAGGGGCAGTGGTCCGTGGAGATGACCTGTAGGTCATCCATCTTCAAGCCCTTCCACAACTCCGCTTGATTCCACTTTTCACGCAGCGGCGGCGTCATCACGTACTTGGCCCCCTCAAATCCTTCTCCGTAATCGTCAATCGAAAGGAAGAGATACTGCGGGCAGGTCTCCGCAAAGGCCGGTATGCCGCGGTCGCGCGCCTCTCGCACTTTGTTGAGGGCGTCCGCGCACGATAGATGCACTATGTAAACGGGCGACTCGGCCATCTCCGCAATCGCAATCGCACGATGCACGCCTTCGGCTTCGGCAATCGTGGGCCGTGTCAGCGCGTGATATTTAGGCGCGGTGCGCCCCTGCGCCAGAGCTCTCTTGATAATCTCGTTGATGACTATGCCGTTCTCCGCGTGCATGCAGATGAGGCCGCCGCGCTCGCCGGCCGCAGTCATGGCCCGGAAGATAGTCGCGTCGTCCACCAGAAACACGCCCGGATAGGCCATGAAGAGCTTAAAGCTGGTGATGCCCTCGTCCATCACCGTGTGCATCTCTTCTATCTGGTTGTCTTCCAGCTCGGTCGTAATCAGGTGAAAGCCGTAGTCAATCGCCGTCTTTCCTTCAGCTTTCTTGTGCCAGTTGTCCACAGCCTGAAGAAGCGCCTCGCCCTTGTACTGAACCGCAAAGTCTATAATCGTAGTCGTCCCGCCGTGCGCCGCCGCGCGCGTTCCCGTCAAAAAATCGTCCGCCGCAGTAGTCCCTCCGAACGGCAACTCCATGTGCGTGTGCGGGTCGATCCCGCCCGGGATTACCAGCTTCCCCGCAGCGTCAATCACCTTGTCCGCTTCCATGTCGAGCTTAGCGCCTATGACAGAAACGGTCTCGCCTTCTATCAGTATATCCGCCCGGTAATCATCAACCGCCGTCACGATGCGGCCGTTACGAATGAGAGTTTTCATAGAAGTTTGCCCCGGTTGTAATTGTCCCGTAAGAGCGCGTGTCGCATTACTCCTGCGCTCGTTTGAATGGCCCCTGGCCTTTTATCATCAGCGTGTCTTTCTTCTTGTCCAGTACAACTTGCAGTTGGCTGCTCTCGGTGCCGAAGTTGCCCTTCTGGTCGTAAAGCTCAAGGGTGAGCTTGTCGCCTTCCGCTTTGATGATTCTGTATTTGCCCTCCTGCGCCAGCGGAGGATAGCCCTTGAGGTTGAACTGGCCGCGATTGAAAGTCCATTCCAGAACCCATCCGTAGCCGCCGTTCTCTCCGGTCAAGCGCCACATGCCCTGTATGAAATCTTCATTCGTCTTAGCGGAAGAGTGAGCGAGGCTGGCGGCCGAAAAGAGAACGAGCGCCAGCGCCGCGAGTGGGAAGAGACTTTTCATGCCTTGAATCTCCTGCAAGGGACAGGTAAGGGGAAGTTCTTGAAAACGAGGGGCTGATGATTGTTTTCAAGAATCATCAGCCCTTCGCCGTTAATTGTTTGCCACTGCCTTCTATTACTTCTGGGCTTTCGGCATCTCTACGGTCTTAACGTCAACCGTTATCTCTTTCAGACGCTGTGCTACTTCAGGCGACATCTCCTCCTGATAGCGCCCGCCGAGGTACTTGGCCAGGAATTTTTCGGCGGTGGCGAACATGGCCATGTTGTTGATGGGACGCGCAAAGCCGTGGCCTTCGTCCGGCGCGACCAGATATTCGACCGGGAAGCCGCGCTCTCTGAGGGCCACGACGATTTGATCTGACTCGGCCTTCTTCACGCGCGGGTCGTTCGCGCCCTGTATGACGAGCAGCGGCGTCTTTATCTTGGCGGCATTATTCAGGGGTGACTGACGCTCAAGCTGCGCGCGGCCTTCCGGCGTGCTGGGGTCGCCCATGCGCTTGTTAAAGAGCATGCGTATGGACTCCCAGTAAGGCGGAATCGAGTTCAGGAGCGTAATCAGATTCGAAGGGCCCACGATTGAGACGGCTGCGGCATACATGTCGGGCGTGGTGGTCACACCGGCCAACGTGGCGTAGCCGCCGTAGGAGCCGCCCATGATGCCTACGCGCTTGGGATCGGCTATGCCCTGCGAAACCAGATGCCTGACGCCCCAGGTGAGGTCGTCCTGCATCTTCTGTCCCCACTCGTTGTTGCCCGCGTTGATGAATCGCTTGCCGTAGCCGGTCGAGCCGCGGAAGTTCGGCATCAGCACGGCGTAGCCGCGATTGGCCAGAAACTGGGCGAAGCTGTTATAGCCCCAGTTGTCGCGCGCCCAGGGGCCGCCGTGCGGGACCACTACCAGCGGAAGATTCTTCGGCGCGACGCCCTTGGGCAGAGTCAGGTAAGCCGGAATCTCCATCCCGTCCGAGGACTTGTAGGTGATGGGCTTCATCTCCGCCAGCGCAGCACGCGGCAGCTTATCGCGCAACTGGTATTGCAGCGTCAGCTTCTTGGTGTTGCGGTCGAAGAGATAGACCTCGCCCGGCTCCGTGTCGCCGTTGGCGGAGATTAAGTAGACGCGCTCGTCCCGCGTGCTGGAATTGAAATTTATCTGGCGGCCCGGCAGCTTGCTCTGAAGCAGCTTGTAGTCCGCCTCGTAATCTTTGTCCTTCCAGTAGATGCGGCGCTTCTCGTCGACGTAGACGGTGTATAGAAGTTCGTCCGTCACGTCCGAGAATCTGGCGCCGCTGAAATCCACCCGCTTGAGCGGGTCGGTCTCGAAGACCTGCTCTTTGCCCGTCGCGGGGTCGAAGATTGACAGGCTGATTAAGTCGGCAGCGACGCCCTTGTTCGTTATCATGTAGACGCGCTGGTTGTCTTTGGTGAAGCGCTGCGGAGCGCAACTCTCGAAGACGTTGCACGTGTAAACCTTCGTGAACCCCTGAGCGTCAACGCGCATGATTTCCGTGTCGCCGTTGGCGGCGGCGCGCGTGGCGAGCCTCAGTTGTCCCTTGTTGTCGAACGTCCAGCCCGAAATGCGCTCCGTGTTCTGGCGAACGAGCGTGCGCTCGCCCGTGGAGATTTTTACTTTGTAGAGGTCGTGCCATGACTTGTCACGATCGTTTAAGCCCACGTACATAATGTCAGGCTCGTTCCTGGGCACGTCATAGATAAGGGCGCGAACGTCCTTGGCGTCTGTCAGGTTGCGCGCCTTCGGCACGTCCTGGCCCGCCGCAGGCTGCTCGGCAGGGTTGACAGCGTAGACGTTGAAGTTCTCGTTTCCGCCCTGGTCCTGCGTAAAGAGTATGTAGCGGCTGTCCCAGCTCCAGAAGTAGTTGGGGATGGGACGCTTCGTGTCGTTGGTGATGGGCCTGGCCGCGCTGAATGGCTCACTGGCACGCTTGACCCAGATGTTGCGCGTGCCCTTAAAGGGCCTGATGAAGGATATGAACTGTCCGTCAGGTGAGATCTGCGCGCCCGAAATTTCCGGGTCGCCGAAAAATAGCTGGCGGTCAATAAGCGGAGGCATAGAGCCGCTTTGAGCACGCGCCGGCGTGGAGGATGCCAGCAGAAAAGCCAGCGAGCCCATGAAAAGCAGCGCCGCCAGCTTTAGCGAAAAGTCATAGCGGCGGGCGTTCATGTGATGTAAATAGCTTGATAAAGTGTTTCTCATCTCTTTCAAATCTCTCATTCACTTTTGTTCTGTCAGAGGTTGGGGGTTGAAGTACGTCTATAGCCGCTCATTTAACGAAACTTCGCCAGCTATAGTTTCACTCATCTACCGTGCGCTTCAGCCCAGAGCCGAGAAGGCCGCGTCGAGCGCAGTTACCAGCTCGTCCACATGCTCTTTCGTAGAGTTGAGCATCATCCCCGTGCGTATCACGTTGCCGTAGAGGCCGCCCTTGCCTATGAGCACGCCGCGCCTGCGTGTCTCTTCGAAAACCCTCAACACGGATTGCGGGTCAGGCTCCTTGGTCTCACGGTCTTTGACCAGTTCAAGCGCCTGCATCAGGCCCAGGCCGCGCACGTCGCCTATAAGCATGTGCTTCTCCTTCAAGCCGTCCAGACCCTCGCGCAGGTAGCTTCCAACCTCTGCGGCGTTTCTTCTTAAATCTTCCTCTTCTATCACTTTTATAACGGCGAGCGCGGCCGCCATTGAAACGGGATTGCCGCCGAAGGTGGAGAAGGTCAGCCCCGGGTACTTGTCCGCCACCTCGGGCGTGGCCGTGGTCATCCCCACGGGCACGCCGTTACCCAGTCCCTTGGCCGAAGTGATGATGTCGGGCTCGACGTTCCAGTGCTCAATCCCGAACCACTTGTCGCCGGTGCGTCCCCACCCGGTCTGCACCTCGTCGGCAATGAAGAGACCGCCGTGCTCCCTGGTAATCTCTACGGCGCGCTCGAAGTAGCCAGCAGGCGGGACTATGAAGCCGCCCACGCCGAGGATAGGCTCCGCCATGAAGGCGGCTATCTCGCCCGTGGTCGTAGTCATAATCACGTCCTTGATGTCTTCAGCACAGGCCAGCCCGCATTCCGGATAAGAGAGCTTCAGGGGACAGCGATAGCAGTAGGGCGCGCGCGCGTGAACTATACCGGCTATCTGAGCCGGGAGTGCCCGCCAGGTGGAATGACCCGTCGCCGAGAGAGCGGTCGCGCTTCGTCCCGAATAGCTGTGACGCAGGACGACTATCTCGTGGCGGCCCGTGGCGAGTTTCGCCGCGTGTATGGCCGTGTCGTCGGCTTCGGTCCCGCTGCTGGTGAAGAAGGATTTCTTCAAGCGGCCCGGCGTGATTTGATAGAGCTTCTCGGCCAAATCGGACTGCGGCTTGTTTGAATAAAGCGTGGAGGTATGAGAAAGCGTCTTGACCTGTTCAATGATGGCAGCATTCACCTTCGGATTCGCGTGTCCCACGCTGACCGTCAGCACGCCGCCGAAGCAATCCAGATAACGATTGCCCGCGTCGTCCCACACGTACTCGCCTTCGCCGCGCACCAGCGCCAGAGGCTCCTCGTAGTAGGTCGCGACGGCAGGGAAGAGAAACTCCTTGTGCTTGCGTATGGTTTCGGATTGGGTTGTTTTCTGTTCGGCCGTACTCATTCATTTGCCTTTCGGTATATCTGCTGCGAGGGACTTTATAATCAAATGGCTCGCGCGCTTCATTCGATACAGGGTTTGTCGGCTGAGGCGTCTGCCGCTCGCCGCGCAGCTTCGTTGGCTCCGGCAGCCGGGCTGATCCTATTATCCGTCGTACAGATTTTGCCGGGCGTGATTTTACTGACGGTCAGGTAAGAACTGTACTTGTTCGAGTCGTTCATGTTTTCAGTGATGTTGAAGCGAAGAATCAGGGCGAAGGGGACAGCTTTACCGCCCACGTTCCTGACACG
>DASVVZ010000510.1:0-5483 GCA_036389875.1 Pyrinomonadaceae bacterium | reverse complement strand
GCATGGTCTCTTCGGCCGCAAGGCCTGTGCTCGATTGCTCCTCTTCAGACCACCGTCGTGCCTCCTCACTTACCTCCTGCGCCGCACGTCTCTCTCCTATCTTCGGATGATGGCTGAAAGCTTCGAGCCAGTCTTTAGCCTCAAGACCCCACCAGATTCGGTCGGATGCCCGCAGGATGGAATCCGTATTATCAAAGGGGCGCTCGTCCGTCAGCCGCATTGCCCAGTTCAGGGAGCCGCAGCACTTGAGGAGCTCCTCTACGGCCTCCGAGCGCGCCATCTCGTTCAATCGTTGAAGCTCCATGCCGGGCTCTTATCCTTCCGAGACCTTTCCCATGATGCGAAGGCGGCTCACGCCCCCGTCCGGATAGATGTTGAAACGAACGTGCGTCACCACGCCTCGCGCTCTCATTTCATCTTCAAACAGGTGGCGCGTGTGAGCCTGTAGCTTCTGGCGAGGCAGAATCTCCTGCCACGAAAGAGCCGTTACACCGTCTTCAGTCAAGTTCTGGCCTTCAAAGCGCGCCGCTTCCATTGAGCAGCTTTCCGGATAGTTGCCCTTGAACCAGGAAGTGTCCACCTCCACGCGGCTGATGGTGCCGGGCCTGCCTAAGCTTATGACCGTCCAATCGTAGCCAGGGCCGCGCCGTCTCTTGGTTTCCCAGCCGTCGCTCATGTTCAGCGCGCGGCCGGGCATAATCAGGTTGTGCCTGTGGCCGAAGAACATGTCGCTGCAACTGAGGACAAGGCCGCCATGCTCTACAGCCGCCAGGTCAATCTCGCCGCCGCGACGAATGATGCGCTCCCAGTCGGGCACCACCTCACCGTAGACTCTGAGTCGCGCGACGCCTCCGTCCGGGTAGATTTTAAATCGCAGATGAGTGAAGCGATCTTCCGTTTTTACGGGAAAGAGATTCTGAGAATCGCCCTGGAGCTGCGAGACGGGCAGGACTTCGCGCCACTCTACCTCGCTCGACAAAAGCTGCTCAAGGCCGGGCTGGCCGTCAACCGCCGCCCCGTCTATGGAGCATTGCTCCGGATAGTTTCCCTTGAAATGGCTGGTGTCGACGAGCACGCCGCGAATCCTTCCGGACAGGCCGAGGCGAATCACGCACCAGTCGTAGCCGGGCGTGCGGCGGCGCGCACTCTCCCAACCGTCCATCCACTTGCCGTTGTCCGTGTACTTGCCTTCTATGAAGACGGGCGGGGCGGGCTTCAACAGGTTCTCTTTCGGAGCGAAGAACTCGTCGTTGGCGTAAAGGACTGTGCCGCCCAGCCGCTCCGATGCCAGGTCAATCAACTCCGTGAAAGCCATCAATCATCTCCTCAAATAATGAGCCGACCGAGCGGCTCACCTGCGAACTTTCCGCGCTCGTAAATCTTTTGGCCCCTCAGATAAGTAGCTTCGACCACTCCATATAATTTCTGCCCCATGTAGGGCGTCAGCTTGTGCCTGTGATGAATCATGGAAGGCTCTACGGTAAAGCTCGCGTCCGGGTTCCAGATGACAAAGTCCGCGTCACGGCCTGCTTCAATCGCGCCCTTTTCCTTCTGAAGCCCTACGAGCCCGGCCGGCCTACTGGCCGTCCATTCCGAAAGCCGTGCGAGCGAAAGCCCGCGCTCTCTGAGCAGCGTCCACACAATCGGCAGCCTCAGTTGCAGAGAAGAGATGCCGCCCCATGCCGCCAGAAAATCTCCCGTCTCAAGGCATTTCATACCGGGCGGCGCGGGCGAGTGGTCGGAAACAATCATGCCGATGGTGCCGTCTTCGAGCGCGGCCCAGAGCTTTTCACGGTTCTCTCGCTCACGAATCGGCGGACAGCATTTGAACTCGGGTGCGCCCGCAGGCACATCCTCGGCAGCAAAGAAGAGATAGTGCGGGCAGGTCTCAACGGTGATTCTGACTCCCGCGCGCTGAGCTTCGCGCAGCATGTCGAGCGAGCCAGCCGAAGAATGATGGACTATGTGAACGCGCGCTTTCGTCTCGCGGCTCAGTCTAATCATCAGCGCAACCGCTTCGTCCTCCGCCTCGCCCGGGCGCGTCCGCAGGAATGTAGTGAACTCGCGCGGGTCGCTCTCTGGCCGGGCGGCCTCTTTTTGCGTCGCTTCGTCAATCGGGCCTGGAAGCTCCGCGTGGGCAATCAGCAGGGCGTCCATTTCGGCCAAAACCCGCAGGGCCGGGCGAAGCTCGCTTTCGCTGACGTGCGGGAACTCTTCGACGCCGGAAGGCACCAGAAAACATTTGAAGCCGACGACACCCGCTTCATAAAGCGCTGGCAGTTCCGCGCGATTATCCGGAACGACTCCGCCCCAGAAGGCAACGTCTACGTGGCACTGCTCCCGGGCCGCCTCAAGCTTTCTCCGAAATCCTTCAAGCGTGGTTGTAGGTGGAATGCTGTTGAGCGGCATGTCTACCAGAGTCGTCACGCCTCCGGCAGAGGCAGCCCTCGTTGCCGTATCAAAACCCTCCCAGTCCGCGCGCCCCGGCTCGTTGACGTGAACGTGAGTGTCTACGAGCCCGGGCATGATGACAGACGCTTCGCCCACCTCTATGACGGTAGACGCGTCCGCAGGTCTGTCATCATATCGCCCGACAGACTTGATGACGCCCCCGCTCACGTGAATAGAGGCGGGCCCGACTCCGTCAGGAGTCACGACGCGCTGGCCTTGTATGAATATATCCGCCGTCACAGGCACAATCTAACTTAAACCACAAGTCGTAAACTTTCACAATTCAAGAGAGAGCAGGAAGTCTTTCAACAGGTTGAGCGAGACCTGAAGGCGATACTCAGCCGTAGAGCGCAGGTCGTCTATCGGAGCAATCTCTTTTCTCAACTCGTCCTGCGCGGCCTTTATAGTATCGGCGTCAACTCTGCGGCCGTGAAGTACGGAGGCTGCCTTTGTACAATTTACGACCGTAGGCGCGACGCTGCCCATGCATATCCGTGCCTCTTCAATTTGTCCGCCTTCTATGCGGGCGGCGGCGGCGAAGCAGATTTTCGAGATGGCCTGAGCCTTGCGCGTCCCGACCTTACGATAATAGTGCTTCCAGGGCTTTCCGTAGCGCGGTATGCGTACGCGGCTGATAAGCTCGTCCGCCTGCATCTGCATCTGCTTGTAGCCTGTGTGAAAGCCCGCGTAAGGAATCCAGCGCGCGCCGCGCTCGGAGATAAGCTCAAGCTCGGCGCCGTAGACTATAAGGGCGGGAGGGGAATCGGCTGCGGGCGAAGCGTTGGCTATGTTGCCGCCGATGGTGCCGCGATTCTGAATGGCAATCGCGCCCGTCAGGCTCGCAGCCTGGCAGAGCATGGGAAACTCTCTTTGCAGAGTGGCGTTCGATTGCAGCTCCGTGTAGGTCGTGAGCGCACCCAAGGTCAGATGCTCCGGCGTCTCTTCGATTCCGCCTAGCTCGGCGAGATGCCGGATGCTGAAAAATCTCCTGTGCTCGAGCTTTCCCGCTTCAAGCAGCACCATCAAATCCGTACCCCCGGCGAAAGGCTTCCACCGGCCGGGCTCACGCGCCAGAAGCCCCAGCGCTTCCGAAAGCGTGGCGGGACGTTTCAACTCGTATGCTGGAAGATATGCTCTCATCTCTTGACGCCTGTAGCCTGGCAGGCGCGCACGACCGCCTCGAAAATCTTCACGTAGCCGGTGCAGCGACACAGGTTTCCCGCAAGCCCCGCTCGGATGTCGCTCTCTGTTGGGTCGCTCACGCGCTCTAAAAGATTGACGGCGGCCATAATCATTCCGGGCGTGCAGATGCCGCACTGCGCGCCGCCCGTCTCTATGAAGGCTTCCTGAATCGAGCTCAACTGCTCGCCGTTCGCCAGGCCCTCAATAGTTAAGATGCTTGCGTCTTCGACCTGTGCCAGCGGGATAAGGCAGCTGTTGACCAGCTTTCCGTTGACGAAGACGGAGCAAGCGCCGCATTCGCCTTCGCCACAGCCCTCCTTCGTGCCCGTCAGCCTTAGCTCTTCACGCAGCACGTCCAGAAGACGCGCCATGGGATAGCCCGAAAGCTTCGCCTCGCGGCCATTGACGGTGCAGCGGACAGCGGCTTTTTCGGCCGTCTCAAAAGCTTCAGGCATGTTCACCTCTGAAGGCTTCCATAAGATGCTCGGGCATGAGCGGTATGTGATTAAGCTCAAGGCCCGTCGCGCTTTCTATGGCGTTCAGGATGGCGGGCGCTGCGCCGTCCATCGGAAGCTCGCCAATGCCCTTGGCTCCGGCCGGGCCGTGCGCGTACGGCATCTCTTCGAAGAAGACGCGTATAGGCGGTATGTCCGCGCTGGTTGGGATGATGTAGTTCGTCATCTGGTTATTAATCATGCGCCCTCCCTTCCACACCACGTTCTCAAAGAGCGTGTAGCCGATGCCCTGCGCCACGCCGCCTTCTATCTGACCTGCGGCCATGACTGGATTGATGACGCGGCCGACTTCCTGTAGGGCCACGAAATCCTCCACGCGCGCTTCGTAGGTCACGGTGTCCACCGATACTTCGGCCACGTAGACGGCCCAGGCGAAAGCGCCGTAAGCGTCGCCCCTGTACTTCTCGTCGTCCCAATCAATCTCGGAAGGCTGCTTGTACTGGCTGAAGGATTTGAGCTGGCCGTACCTGGAGAGATACTCGCGGCAGGCGCGCGAGAAATCTTCCGGCGTGTAAGCTTCAGTGAGCAGGCCGCTATTCTGTAACGTCTGTCTAAGGCTGAGCGCCGCCGCTTCGACAAGCTTGCCGACTATCATGGTCGTGCGGGAGGCGACCGTCGGCCCGCTATTCGGAACATTTGCGGTGTCGGGCTGCGCCACCTCAATCTGCTCGTAGTCAAGTTTGAGGGCTTCGGCGGCTATCTGTCCGAAAATTGTGTAAGTGCCCTGGCCGATCTCCGTGTTGGCAGTAAGGATTCGCACGCGCCCTTCCTCTGTGGCCTCAGCGCCAACGATTGATTGAAGATACTTTTCGCCGGAGCCCGTAAAGCCCGCGCCGTGCATGAATGAAGCGAAGCCTAGCCCTCGCTTAACACGCGCGCCTTCGTTCTCGTGCTTAAAGCGCTCCTGCTTCGCGTGGTAATCGCTCAGCTCGAATGCGCGCTCCAGCAGGTGATTCATGTCAACGGCCTCTCGTATCACCTGGCTCGTGGCGGTCGTCTCGCCTTCGCGTATGAAGTTGCGGCGGCGAAACTCTTCGGGCGAGAGGCCGGCGGCGTGCGCCACCTTGTTCATGTGTCGCTCAAGCGCGAAGATGCTCTGCGGCGCGCCGAAGCCACGGAATGCCCCGTGCGGCGGAACATTCGTAGCGACGGCGCGGCTCCTGATGCGAACGTTCGGGCAGTTGTAAGGCCCTGCGGCGTGAATCGTCCCGCGCGACAGAACTACGGCGGAAAGAGTTGCGTAAGCCCCGCCGTCAACTACGAAATCAATCTCCATCCCTAAAAGCTTTCCGTCGCGCGAGACAGCCGTGCGATGAAGCGTGCGCGAAGGGTGGC
>DASVVZ010000509.1:0-15569 GCA_036389875.1 Pyrinomonadaceae bacterium | reverse complement strand
TATAGCTAAGCCCACGGCCGCCGCATATCAAAGCGTGCCTGCGGCCGATTCGGCTCAAGTACCAAAGGGGCTGGCGGGGCCCTGACCGTTAGAAGAGATGCCCGCGGCTACCAGTCCCACAAAAAAAACTAAAGTCATTATTGATACCGGCGTTGATATAGACGACTGGATGGCTAGGCTTTACCTGCTCAGCCATCCCCTCATCTAAGTCGTGGGCATCGCCGTGGCGGGCACGGGAGCGGCACATATCGAGCGCGGAGTCGGCAACGCCTTCAACCTGGTGCAGTTGGCCGGGTCTGCTGATCTCGCAGTCGCCAAGGGAATGGAAACACGCATGGCCTATGATCACCAGTTCCCTGCCGGCATTCGTGATGAGGCAGAGCCTGAAGACGCTGTGAATCACCCATTTAATGGCTTGACAATGATTTAGTAATCCATATCCTATAACTTCTCGCTTCCCCCAAAGTGAGTTGCTTTGAATCTTCTTTCCGGCAGCCTCGTTCCTCTCATGAATAGAACTAAATCCTTCACGGCAATCTTTCTGGCGCTGCTTATATTCGCCTGTTCAATTCCCGTGGCCTCACAGACCGGGAACAGTGCCGACGACGCCCCGGCAGACGTTGCTCCTAAGCTGCCAAAGCTCGATTTTGTTCCCGGCGAAATCATGGTGCGCTTCCGCGACGAGGCCCAGGCCAAACGCGTAGAGCGCTCAAGCATGACCGTGCGCTCAAAAGGGCGCTCGATCCAGATTAGTGTGAAGGAGTTCAGGGGCTCAGAGCTGGTCGAGGGGCTGCGTATAGCGCGAGTCGCCGCAGGGGATACTTTGCAGGCGATTGAAGAGCTTAATGCGCAACCCGACGTGCTTTATGCAGAGCCGAACTACGTGCGCCGTATAAACAGACTGCCCAACGACCCCAGATTTTCAGAGCTGTGGGGGCTTAAGAATACCAACACGGGCGGAGGCGATATAGACGCCGAACTTGCCTGGAACACTACCGTTGGCAGCCGCAGCGTGGTCGTAGGCGTGATTGACGAAGGCATAGACATCAATCACGAAGACCTCAGGGACAACATCTGGCAGAACACTGCGGAGGTTGCGAATGACGGAGTCGATAATGACGGCAACGGCTACGTTGACGACGTAAACGGCTGGGATTTCTATCATAACGACAAGACGGTCTTTGACGGGGCGACTGACACGACCAACGAAACGGACGCGCACGGCACGCACGTCGCCGGGACAATCGGAGCTACGGGCGACAACGGCATAGGCGTCACGGGCGTTAACTGGCAGGTAAGCCTGATGTCCCTGAAAATTTTGGGGCCGAGCGGCGGAAGCTCTGCGGGAGCCATCAGCGCCTATAACTACGCGGGGAAGATGCGCGAGCTCTGGGAGACTTCGGGCGGGACAAAGGGAGCGAACCTACGCGTTCTCAATAACAGCTACGGCGGGTACGGCCAATCCCAGGCCGAGCTGGATGCCATTCGCGCTCTTGGCGATCACGGCATCCTTTTTGTCGTCTCCGCCGGAAACGAAGGACTCAGCAACGACTACATTCCGTCATATCCTGCAAACTATATATCTCCGAACCTTATCTCGGTGGCGGCGACAAACAGCAGCGACATTAAGCCGAACTTCTCGAATGCAGGTTCGGCTACGGTCAACATGGCCGCGCCCGGTGTGGGCATCCTGAGCACGACTCCCAATAACACGTACGACTTTTATGACGGGACTTCTATGGCAGCGCCGCACGTGTCAGGCGCGGCGGCGCTCGTCTGTAGTGCGTTTCCCGGCATCAGCATGCGGAGGCTTCGCTCGGCCCTGCTCTATAGCGGCGACGTTCTCAACAATCAGGTCTACTACCAGCAGCTCTCTACCGGCAGGCGGCTGAACGTGGCCAACGCTTTGCAGAACGTTGCCTCAACCGACACTACCGCGCCGTCTGCCGTCACCATCCATAACGTCTATAAAGGCTGGGTCAGCCGGAACATCTCCATGACGTGGAGGTCGCCGGGCGACGACGGCGATAGCGGTCAGGCGGCGGCTTATGAGATTCGCTTATCCGAGACGGATTTGACTAATCCGTCCGTGTTCGAGCTGGCGAGGCCGCTGCCCCCGAATCTGCTCCCGACTTCGGCGGGCGGTTTCCAAACCTGGAGCATAGACATTCCATGGCGGCATCCGACAGGGTTTATAGGAATCCGCGCCGTTGACGAGGCGGGAAACGCGGGGCCTATTACTTCCGTGCCCTTCGAGATGGGGCCGGATGTCAACGACCCTTACACGATAACGAAGTCCGCGCCGGTCGCGCTCTCTACGGGAGGCAGTCCGCTAGCGCTTTTAGGCGACGACCTATACAAAAACTATAACCTTCCGTTCACTTTCCCGTACTTTGCTAATGGCAGCACTTACTACTCCGTCACGGTCTCTACGAACGGCGCGCTCTATCTGGGGGCCGCGCCCACAATCGGCAACCAGGCTGACGACGCTGTAAGCTCCGAGTCGCGTCTACAGGGTTACAAAATGATTGCCGGCCTGTGGGACGACCTGCGCACGGGGAGGCGCGAGGGCGATGACGTATATGTCGTTAAGCCTGACGCAGACCGCATCATCTTCCGATGGCAGGCCGTGACCTACGACACCCCTTTGTCGGCGACTCAGTCTCGCGGCGAAAACCCCGTCAACTTCGAGATAGAGCTGCGGCGCGACGGCACTATTCAGGTGCGCTACGGCGACGGCAATCAAAGGCTGCTCCCGGTGGTCGGCATAAGCGGCGGATTTCCAGACGCTTATGTCGTTGACACGCACACTTCGCCCTACGCATTTAAGAACCTGAGCAACGCGGAGACGATAACTTATAGCTTGCGCCCGCCGACCCAGCCGCCGCCTCCGCCGCCTCTACCGACGCCCACACCCTTACCTACGCCTACGCCGCTTTCGACTCCCATACCGGAGCTGACGGGCAGAGTCGTCTTCGCGGGCGCCAACTACTGGGGCAACATCCCGGATATATACGTGATGAACGCCGACGGCTTGAACGAGTTTAAGCTGACGAACGGCGCCAACGCCTCGACTCCCGAATGGTCGCCTGACGGCAGGAAGATAGTCTTCAACAAGGATGGCCATATAAATGTCATAGACGACAACGGAGGTAACCTAAGACGGCTCACGACCAACATCCCGATTGAGACAGACCCGTCCTGGTCTCCGGACGGCACAAAGATACTCTTTCATATAGGCGGCGAGATGCGCCTTATCAATGTGGACGGCACCAACGAGACGGTCATCAGCGGCGGCCCCGGCTATGCGGCCAAGTTCTCGCCCGACGGAACCAGGATTCTGTACTCGGACAGCGGCCCTTATACTCAGGGGTCGCAGCTCTGGGTGATGAACCCGGACGGCAGCAACAGAAAGCAGCTTACCAATCTTGACGGCGCGAAACAGACGCCGAAGTGGTCGCCCGACGGCAAGAAGATAGTTTTTAGCAACTACCGCACTTCATTCGGCTCGATCATAGAGATTTACACCATGAACGCGGACGGCACTGGCGTCTCCAGGCTGACGAGCGGCGGTTATGACCAGTACCCCACGTGGTCGCCCGACGGCGCGAAAATCATGTTCGTGCGGGGCAATCTCTGCTACGTGATGAACGCCGACGGAACCAATCTCATAAAGATTAACAACCTGTCGCAGGCTAAGTCTTACCTCTCCTGGACAGCTACTGTGGGAACGCCCGCTCCGCCCCCGACCCCTACGCCGACTCCGACACCCACGCCGACTCCAACTCCGACGCCGACGCCTGTTGGAAGCGTGATACAGCTAAGCCAGGCCAGCTACACGGTTGACGAAGGGGCAGTCAATACTGCGCAGTTGTTCGGGGCCCTGAGCGTGACCGTCCTCAGAGGGGACGCGACATCCGCCGCCACCGTGCAATACTTCACCTCGGATCAATCGGGCGGGAACGAATGTAATCAGGTAACAGGAAAAGCCTCGCAGCGCTGCGACTACGCCACGACGGCGGGAACGTTGCGCTTTGCGCCCGGAGAATCGCAGAAGCAGATACAGATTCCGATTGTCCGCGACGGCTACATAGAAGGCTCCGAAGTCTTCACCATCAGATTGCAGAACCCCTTGGGCGCGACTTTGGGCGCTATCTCTCAGGCGAACATCATCATTGAGGATAGAAGCGCGGCGACCCCGCCGTCCGAGAATCCTTACCTGTCGACCGCCTTTTTCGTCAGGCAGAACTACCTGGACTTCCTGGGTCGTGACGCAGACACGGCGGGCTTCAACGACTGGACGAACGTGCTGAACAACTGCGGCACGAACCAGGGCTTTTTGGGAGCGCCATACTCTTGCGACCGCGCTCATGTCTCGCACGGCTTCTTCGCCAGCCCCGAGTTCACGAACAACGGATTGCTCGTCTATCGCATGTACGAGGTAGGCATAGGAAGGCTCCCGCGTTACGCGGAGTTCATTCCTGACATGGCAAGCCTCAGCGGGTTCGGCATTTCCGACACCGTCAGAGAGCAGAACCTACAGGACTACCTGATGCACTTCAGCAACAGGGCCGAGATTCTTGATCGCTTCACAGGCGCCATGCAGCCATCGCAGGCCGCGCAGCTGATACTGAAGATGGAGCAGACCGCCGGGGTCACCTTGCCGCAGACGGCCGTGACGCTGCCCGGCCAGCCGCAGCAGTACGGCCGGCAGGAGCTAATCAACCTGAGAGCCAACGGCACGTTCACCCTCGGCCAGACGTTGAAAGCGTTCGTGGAGCAGCAGGTTGTTTATGACTGGTACTTCCCGCGCGGCTTCGTCACGATGGAGTACTTCGCCTACCTGCGAAGAGACCCGGATTTGAACGACCCGAATCTTACGGGTTGGAAGGAGTGGGTCTACGTCTTTACCAACGGCGGCGCGACACGCGGCAGGCCGGACATTCTGCCCAGGGATTATCATCACCTGATATTCGGGTTCATCTACTCGGAAGAGTACCGCAAACGCTTCGGCCAGCCCTGAGTTGATATAAACCATAGAAGATGAAGAAGGAGGGGTTTTATGACAAAATCCCTCCTTCTTTATTTCTTCAATTGGTGCTGCGCGAAAGAATGGAGCAACTGGAATTTCAGGTCGGGCAGGCGGAGGCGGGCGAGCGCCTGGACAGTTTTCTGGCGTCGCAGCTCGGCCGGCTGAGCCGCATGCGTATCAACAGCCTGGTGCTACAGGGGGCTTGCCGTGTGAATAAAGAGGTGGCCGCCCCCGGCTATCACCTGCAAAGCGGCGACACGGTGGAAATCGTTATTGAGGAAAACGGCCCTACGGCCATGACGCCGGAAGACATTGCTCTGGATGTCAGATACGAAGACGCTCACCTTCTGGTTATCAACAAGCCCGCGGGGATGCTGGTTCATCCGACCCGAACCGAAAAGAGCGGCACGCTCGCCAACGCGCTCGCCTACCACCTGAACCGCGCGGCGCTCGATGAAAGCCACGCTTCAGGGTCACACAACGCCTCTATGGTTCGTCCGGGGCTGGTGCATCGTTTAGACCGCGCCACTTCGGGCCTGATGGTCGTAGCCAAAACCGCCCACTCACTCTCCATCCTCACGCGCCACTTCCACCGCAGGCTGGTCGAGAAGCGATACGTTGCTCTGGTACACGGGCGAATCGAAGAAGACGAGCTGACAATCGAAGCGCCTATTGGCCGCGACGCTTCCATGCATCCGAAGTGGAACGTCTCGACCGACGGCAAGCCAGCGGAAACGAAGCTGCGCGTAGTTGAAAGAAGGGCGAGCGCGACGCTCGTAGAGCTTGAGCCCGTCACCGGGCGCACAAACCAGCTTAGAATCCACTGCGCTCACATAGGGCACGCCGTTTTGGGCGACGACTGGTACGCTCAAGACAGCGTGCCGCGACTCTGCCTGCACGCGGCGCTTCTGGGCTTTCATCACCCGCGAGGCGGCGACTGGCTGGAATTCTCCTCTACGCTTCCGGCGGAATTTCTTCAACTCTTAAATGAATCGATCCCTCTATAGCTGCTCATCGTGTTCGACGGCCCTCTGTATCTGTTTGATGGTTAATGAGTCCGGGGCTAGTTGGATGAAGGCGTCGCGCAGCGTGCAAAGCAAGCGGTTCCGGAATTGACCTATGCGCCCGATTTTGCGCGACTGGTCGGTAATCCAGGCCGTGCGCGGCATGCGCTCGCGCTCGTAGCGGCGAAGGCTCTCCTGCAAATCATCTCCCTGCCGAAGACATCGGGCGAGCGCAAGGCCAGACTCAATGGCCATGCAAGCGCCCTGTCCCATGTTGGGCGTGGTCGGATGCGCAGAGTCTCCCAGCAGCGCCACAGGCCCGCGACACCACCTCTTCATAGGCGCTATGTCGTAAATGTCGTTGTGAAGTATCCGCTCGGCCGCAGTAGATTCTATGAGATGCTCGATGGGATGATGCCAGCCCTTGAAGTAGCTCAGGAGAAAGCTGCGGTTTTCGGCTGGCGAAAGCTTTCGGCCCGCCTCCACGTTTGCGGTCGAGAACCAGTAGACCCTCTCACGGTCTACGCGCACGATGCCGAAGCGAGCGCCGCAGCCCCACGTCTCGGAGGTCTTTCCCAAAGCCGCTTCGTCGCGCGTCTCCACGACTCCGCGCCAGGTAGTGTAGCCCGAATAGCGCAGCTTCACTTCGGGAAACAACTGCCTGCGGATAACCGAGTTGATTCCGTCCGCTCCGATTAATAAATCTGCACGGTCGGTTTTTCCGCCAGCGAAAGCTACAGACACGCCCGCTTCGTCTTCTTCAAACCTTTCGCACCTTTCGTTTAGATGAACCGTCCCCGGCGGGAGAGCATCCATGAGGATTTCGTGCAGGTCTGCGCGGTGTATGGCTACGGTCGGCTCGCCGAAGCGCTTTTCAAGCTCGCCCGTGGCGGTGCGCGACAGCACTCGCCCCGTAGAAGTCAGAAGCTCGCCGCGCTCTATCTTCGCGCCCGCCTGTATAACTTTGTCGGCGAGGCCCAGCTTTCTGAGAGCCTTAATCGCGTTGGCCCAGATGGTCAGGCCCGCGCCGACTGCGCGCAGCTCGTCCGCCTGCTCGTAGACCTCCACGTCCAGACCCGTACGGCGCAGGCTGATGGCGGCGCATAATCCGCCGATGCCGCCGCCTATGATGATGGCTCGTTTGATAGGGACTGCCATTCTTTCCCGCCCTTCGGGCCAAGTATATCAAAAAGCTTCCTGCACGCTTTTGACCGCGATAGGATAAAATTTTCCGGGCAGGATTTCAGAGTTCGATGCGCGCGAATATCCTCAGCTTTCTGGATGATTACTCAGGGCGCGGCGACGAGATTGTTTTCGCGCACAGGCGCGGCTTGCGCGTCGCACGCTGGTCTTATGCGCGGGTGGCCGGTGTGGCCCGCCGGTTTGCGCGCGAGTTGGAAGAACGGGGAGTGAAGAAGGGCGACCGCGTGCTGCTCTCGGCGGAGAATAGCCCCGAATGGGTCGCGGCATTTTTCGGGTGCGCCCTGCGCGGCGCGGTAGTGGTGCCGCTCGACGCAGATGGCCCGCAGGATTTCGCGGCTCGCGTGCGCGAGCAGACTCGCCCCGTGCTGCTCGTTCATGATGGCGAGGCACAGCCCAGTTTAGCAGACCTTCCCGCTTTGAACCTTTCGAGGCTTGAGGAATCCGTCAGGCATCATGACGGCGACGCTTATCAGGCTGAAGAGTTGTCGGCGGACGACCTGCTTGAAATCATATACACCTCCGGCACGACGAGCTCGCCCAAGGGAGTTCTGCTGACTCACGGGAATCTGCTGGCGAGCATCGCGCCGCTTGAAAGCGAGATTCGGAAATACCTGAAGTGGGAGCGCCTCGTTCATCCCTTGCGCTTCCTCAACTCTCTTCCGCTCAGCCACGTCTTCGGGCAGCTGATGTCTATCTTCGTGCCGCAGCTTCTGGGCGGGCGCGTCTTCTTTCAGCTCTCACCGACGCCTTCGGAGATTATTGAGACCAGTAGGCGAGAGCGCATAAACGTGCTGGTTACGATTCCGCGCATGCTTGAGCTTTTACGCGAACGCCTGCGAAGCGAGCTTGAAAGAGAAGGTAGGAGCCGCGAGTTTGAGCAGTCCCTCGAGCGTGCCGGAGGATGGAGCGTCATCAAACGCCTGTGGGCGTTTCGCTCGCTTCACAAAAAATTCGGCTGGAGGTTCTGGGCCTTCATTTCGGGCGGCGCGACGCTTTCCGAAGAGACCGAAGAGTTCTGGCAGCGCACGGGCTTCGCCGTCATACAGGGCTACGGGATGACGGAGACGGCCTCTCTCATCAGCGTCAATCATCCTTTCAAAAAGAGTCGCGGCTCGATTGGTCGCACGTTGGCGGGCCAGGAGGTGCGACTGGATTCGACGGGCGAAATCATGGTGCGCGGCGCAAATGTTTCGCCCGGCTACTGGGCCGCCGCTGTAGATGCAGACAATAATCTCAAGACGGAGGAAGGCTGGCTGCGAACGGGCGATGTCGGCGTCATGGACGAAGAGGGCAACCTTTACTTCAAGGGACGGAAGAAGGATGTCATAGTCACGGCCGCGGGGCTCAATATCTATCCGGAAGATTTGGAGGCGGCGCTCAACGCTCAGCCCGAAGTGCGCGAGAGCGTAGTCATAAATTTTGAATCCGAGCACGGGCCGGAGCCTCTCGCCGTGCTCATCATGCGGGATGAAGCGGGCCGTGTGGACGAGGCGGTCGCACACGCCAACCTGCAACTCGCCAAACATCAACAGATTCGCCGCCACTTTCTGTGGCCCGAGCCGGATTTCCCGCGCACCGCCACACAAAAGATAATCAAGCGCGAGGTGGCGGAAAGGGTAAAAGCCGGCCTTTCCGGTTCGGCAAAGCCCGAGCGGACGAGCGCGGTCGCGGAGGTAATCAGTCGCATGGGCGCGGGCGACCGGCCGCGCGAGGTAGTTTCCACGAGCGGGCTTGAAAGGGACTTGAATCTGGATTCGCTGGGGCGCGTGGAATTATTGAGCGCGCTCGAAGAACGCTATCAGGTGGAGCTTGACGAAGCCGCCTTTACAAATGCCACGACCGTTGGCGAGGTAGAGAGGATGGTCAAGGCGGGCGGCTTAAGCGAAGCGCCCCGCGCGCCGTATCCTTATCCGCAGTGGGCCGGACGTTTTCCCGTAACATGGCTTCGCCGGCTGGCGCTTTATCTCTTCATACTGCCTCTGACTTTCGTTATGTGCCGCGTGCGCGTGGCCGGCCTGGATAACGTGAAAGGCCTGCGCGGGCCTCTGCTTTTCGTCTCCAATCACATCTCTATGGTTGACCATGCGCTGATAATAGAGGCGCTGCCCGGAAGATTCCGCAGGCATCTGGCAATCGCAATGGAGGGGGAAGTCCTGCGCGACTGGGTTCATCCGAAAGCTCCCGCGAGCGGCTTCACGCGCCTCAGGTGGCTCGCGCAATACGCTCTGGTCGTGACCTTCTTCAACGTCTTCCCGCTTCCGAAAAAGAGCGGCTTTCGTCGCAGCTTCGCCTACGCGGGCGAGATGATGGACAGGGGCCAGAGCATTCTGGTATTTCCGGAAGGAACCAGAAGCGAGGACGGTTCGTTTAATCCCTTTATGATGGGCACGGGGCTTCTGGCCGCGCAACTCGGCGCGCCCGTCGTGCCGGTTAGAATCGATGGCCTGGCCGAATTGAAGCGTCAGGGCAGATACTTCGCGCGGCCCGGACAGGTCTCGATCATCTTCGGTGAAGCCGTAAGCTTCTCTCAAAGCGATGACCCGGCGCAGATAGCTCGCGAATTGGAAAGGCGCGTCCGAGACCTTCAGAATGAATGAATGGATTAGAGCGAAAGGAATAAACATGCTTAGCAGAGCACAGAACCTACTTTTTATGGCCGCGATTATATCGGTCGTAGCGCTCTTTAATATTGCCGGGTGCGCAGGGACAAAGACCGTCAACGGCATGCAGGAGGGGCAGGCGCAGCAGACACGCTTCACAGCGTCCGACCTCAAGAAGCTTCGCTGGATTGAGGGTACATGGCGCGGGACGGGCGATGTGGATAAGCCCTTCTTCGAGCGCTATCATTTTGAGAACGATACTACGCTCGTGGTCGAAAGCTTCGCGGACGAAACTTTGAGTAACGTAACCGAAGTAACACGCTATGAACTGAAAGACGGGAAGTTCGGTAACGGGGGCGAGGGGGCCCGCTGGGCCGCCACCCTGATTGATGACAACTCTATAACATTCGAGCCGGTGGCGCGCGCGCGCAATGCTTTTCGCTGGATGAAGCAGTCGAACGACGTTTGGAACGCCGTGCTGAACTGGCCCGCGACCGGGAACAGCCCCGCGAAGCAGAAGACTTATCAGATGGAACGATTCCGCTCATCAAAGCAATAAGCGGCGACCATTTCATCATTCATTCAAGCCCGGAAGATTGTGTCCTTCTTTAGATGGCTTCAAAGGCGCCCGCAGCCCTCGAAAGTAATCACGACCGCCAGAATCTCCAGCGCGACTTTTTCCGGCCCTGTGCTCCGGTAGATTCCTCCGGGTAGGTGACATGGTCTGCCTGAGGGTCATAGACGGCGAGCCCGTGTTTGCGCGCCAGCTCATGCACGAGCCGTTCAACATATTCGGCTTTAGACCAGACGCAAGACAGAATGACATGGCCGGGCGAATAATCCAGACCGCAGCTCCAGGGGCAGTAGTCGTAGTCATCCAAACGGTCTTCGGGCACCGTATCTATCTCAGGATGTTTCCCCGTCAGCTCGGCATAGAAGGCCCTGACGGCCGCGTGCGGCTCGACCGCGCCGGTGTCACCGTTACAGAGGCGAGCGTAAAGCGCGCGCGCCTCGCCGATGGACAGACGCCTGTATGGGAACCAAACTCCAAAGTCACAGCTCATTCAATTCACAACTTAATCACGCTCGATTCGAGAATGAAAGCCGGGCTGATTCTACTCGCATAGAATGTGTTGTCAGGCCACGCGTGCCTGTAGAACTATTCCGGCTTATCTCTCGCCTCTTCTTTGGATAGAAGCTCGGCGACCGCCCGCTCAATTCTACGAGCACGCGTCTTCAGGCCGTTTCATCTTTCGTCGCGGCGTGTTCAATCCAATCACCCGATGAAATCAATATGCCTTGAGGACACAGCTCGGAATCACCTACGTAAATCCAACACAATATTCGCTCATCACCAACAAAGACTTCAACGCGACTGCGCTGGTAAAGACTTGGAGCTTCTATCTCATCCAGCTCCTTCAAAATTTCATCGTCAATCTCATAGACTTCCCCGCGACCGCCGAGTTCGATTCATCAAGCAGCAAACCCGGATATTCACCCATGTCATAGAGGCTGCCGGCAACAAACGCCTGGCCGATAAGCTTTGAGTGGGGAAAGAGAACGGGCATGGCGCGCACGCCGCCCTCCCTTAATGTGCCGTAAACAAATATGAGATGTTTACTCATGCAGCTTCTCCTCTATAACTACTAACTTCATCAATCGAAAATAAAGCAATCCTCATGATTAAAGCCAACCCAGCCCTTGCATTCAGCCTTTATGATTATGGCAAAGGATAAGCACGAAAGGTTAGCTGTCGCAGGCTCTGGTCGATTGAGTTGTTATGCGCGCCATCTAATGAGCTGCGCAGTATGCACCAATTATATTTCGACGGCCATACCTTTTAACTTCGCAACAACGAAAATATCAGCAAACCGCTGATCCCAACCGAAAACAGGCCCGCGACGATGAATCCCCAGGACCTTTCCATAGAGACGCGCGCCAACATCTTCATTCCATAGCCGGGAAAAACAAAATAGATGAAACTCTTCAGCACTAAGCCCCAGCCAATTAAGGTTAGCACAACAGGTAAGCCGACCCAGACATTATGAAAAGAGACGATGATTACGCCCATAGGGAAATGAAGAAGCGCGTTCAGGAAACTACCGACTTCTCCCTTGCCATGCATATCTATGAAGAATCGCGCCCAGACGCGCGGCTGAACGACGTGAGATACGCCGATAACAAAGAAGCAGATAATAGCCAGCCTCATAACAGCTAGTTCCATGATTCACACCTCTATTCATAACAAGTAGCGCTGAGCGCTGGGATCGACGGGGCGGGAAAGATTGCACCAGGCATCCAAGTCCCCCGGATGAAATCCAATCTTGTTCCGCTCCGGTTGAATGAGTTGCCAGGCGACCGTCAGCTTACATCATTCGTTAAGGTTTGAGTCTATATGGATAAATGATTGATTTCTACTGAGCTTGAGTAAAAAGCCTGGCTTTTTACTCTGTTCAGAAACAACACAGAGCAAAGACAGCATCTTGCCTCCTGCTTACATATTCCTCACTTGATGTTATTTCGTTGAATTATAAAAGTCGGGTTGATGGTTACCCATCGCTTTATCAACATCGCTTTTAACTCTCTTCATCTTTTAGGAATTTTGCTTCGAAAATCTTTTGTCCGGCGAGCGAAATGTAAAAGCCGTAAATCGCCAAACTCATAATCACGACAAAGACGAATAAAGTGCTTCCTGCATACCATTTTGAAAAATCGGGGGTGAGTGGAAAACCGGAGACCAGGGCGGCAAAGAGAAAACAGGAGTAAAGTGCCAGCAGTCCGAAACGCGTGGCGGCTAGTATGAGGATGGTCGCCGTCAAAAACGGGTTGAGCCAGAAACTCCATTGATGGCTACTCGCAAAATCTATGTCTAGAAGAAAAATAAAGAGCCACATCCCCGCTATTGCCAGCCATTTTTTTCGTAATACGGTAAGCAGAAGTAGAAGCAGAAATGAAAGAAGAATCGCCAGGAAAACCGGCTCGGCGAATATATGTAAAAAATGAAGGGCTATTCCGCCAACTCCCGAAAACGCTTCGACTGTGTTACCGGCCATAAACGGCCGGGCGGCAACGCCTGACCATTGCGGCACGAGAACCGTTAAATAATTGGAGGCCACTAAGCAGAACCCCAGAAGCCCGCCGATCAGAACATCGCGCCCGACCAACGGGTCGCGGAAATCTCCTGCCATCAGGCGACTCCAGGAAATCAGCAACTCCGACCAACGCCTGCGTAGAAACGGTTCGAGCGCGATGTAAAAGATCCACGTCAAAGTGGCGATGAAAAGCGGAAGACTGACGCTCTGGAAGAAAATCCAAAGCTCTCCGCTAAGTTGAGGGACGTGGTAGGCATCAATGAGCCGCGCGAGGGTAATTAACGAAAAGATAAACACGGCGAGTTTGAACGCGCTTTTGCTATCACCGCGCCCCGCTTTTAAGTTGTAACGCGCAACTATCAGAGCGGCTAACAAAAGGCTAAAAAATGTGATGGCCAGGATAATGCCCGCCACGCCCACCGGCGCCTGTTCGGTTTGTCTAGCAGGCGTGTCCCAGGGAGAGATGACACTGAAATAAACGGGCTTTCCGTTAAAGGCTGCGGCTTCGATGCGGATGGGGATTTCCGCGTGGTCAATGTGATTACCCTCCCAGGCCCTTCTTTCGTCAGCGAAAAAGGGCGGCGTCCATTGCGATTCGGTCTCTTTGTAATTACGTATGTCCATCCCTGCTTCCGCGAATAGCTTTGACCAATCCACGGGAAGAGGCTGTTGAGTCCTGTCATCAACTTGCGGCGTGGCGACTTGAAATTCGACGAGGCGACCCCGCACATCTAACGAGACTCGTATCATTCCCGAAATATCATTCGGGGGGTCAAAATAATTTACTTCATTACCTGCATTCGGAATGAGGTAACGCGGGCTGGCTCGATACCAGAAATAGAGCGTTAGGGGTTGTCCCGTGCGAATTTTTTCAAAATTGTCTATTGAAGCTTCTTCCCGTTTGACGTAATTCAAATAGCTTGCGTCGTGGTCGTATCCATAAACCGTGTCCGCGGGCGCATCCGTGTAACCCAGTTTATTGACGATTTGCTGTGCGCGTTCCGCTAAAACTTCGGGTGTTTTATCTAGCGGAACCCATTCGTGAAGCTTCACTTTGCCGGAAAAGAGAACGAAGAAAGCGAAAAGAGCGATAACCGCCGACAAACCAGCGACGGCGACGGCCGGCTTGAGCGCACCTTTCTTAGGCGCGGCGGCCACCATCTCCGGGCTTGGAGTTTCGCCCGCAGCGATTGCTGCTTCCAGAGGATTTCCCCCGGGCAGCATCAACGCCACTTGCATGGCGGAATCGGGGCGCTCGCGCGGGTCTTTCTCCAGACAGCGAAATATCGCGCGCTCGACGAGCGGGTCAATGTCTTTGACGTGCTCTGAAGGGTTGGTCGGCGCGGCGGTTTTGTGTTTGCGAATCAGTTCATTGATTGTATCGGCTTGAAAGGCTTGCCTGCCCGTGAAGATTTCATAGAGCACGAGGCCGAGCGAGTAAATATCACTCTTCGCCGTCAACTCTTTGCCGGTAATTTGTTCGGGCGACATGTAGGCGGGCGTGCCTGCTATGCCCACGCCGTCCTTCAACTCGGTCTCCAGTCCCGCGATGCCAAAGTCAGTAATTCTGGCCTTCCCGCGACCGTCGATGATGGCGTTGGCGGGTTTAAGGTCACGATGCAATACGCCCACTTGATGAATGGCATGAAGCCCGGCGCAAAGCTGTCTGGCGATTTCAACTGCTTTGTCGGGAGGAAGTCTGCCGATGCGGCGCAGTAGCGATGACAGATCATCGCCGTCTATAAACTCCATCGAGAGGAAATGCGCGCCTTCCACTTCTCCGATGTCGAATACGCGACAGACGTTCGGGTGCGAGACCTGGCGCGCCGTGCGGACTTCGTTGTAGAACCTTTCGCGCGCCGCTACGTCGTCGGCAAAATGTTCAGGCAAAAACTTAAGCGCGACTGTCTGATTAAGCTTGAGGTCTTCGGCTTTATAGACTTCGCCCATTCCTCCTCTGCCCAACAGGCCGAGGATGCGATAACGATTGTCCAGAATTGTACCCGCTATGAAATGAGCTTCGCTACGCAACCTTGTAGAACTCGAAGGAGTGCTTTTTCGGAGTTTACTGTTTTCTTTCGGAGGAGGCTGGCGCACTGTCGTCTGCATGCTCGCCAGTGCTATGCCGCATGTCGGGCAGTTAAGATTATTCTCAGTAACAGCGGTTAAGCAAGCGGGACATCTGTTCATCAAACCGGCATTGTATATGACTTATCTGACATCAACACCAATAATTTCGACTACGAGAAGGCAAAATGTTTTATTCCATCCTACGGGTATCTGAATTGAACCCACCGATGTTCGCTGAGACACCCTGTAGTATTGAAGCCGCCACACTCTATAGGCAGACAAAACACTTAGGGGCTGCCGCGCGGCAGCCCCTAAGTCATTGAAGATATTGGCGGAGCTCAGGGGCATTGAACTCATGACCTCATGACTGCCAATCTAAAACATCTGTTTTGTTGAGTTTCGTTAAGGTTAAAAGAGTGCATTTTTATTAGCCTTTTGTCTGACTCTATTTTCGTTTAGTTTGCTGGAATTTGGCTCGTCTGGCTGAGTTGTGAACCCTATAGTGACTCAAACAAGTAATGATTTTCAGGTGCTGATCCCTTAATCATTGTTACAACTTATAGTACTA
>DASVVZ010000508.1:0-3851 GCA_036389875.1 Pyrinomonadaceae bacterium | reverse complement strand
ATGCCCAGACCTGATGAAGTAACTTACAGAAGCATCACTTACTATTTCGATACTAATATGGCCGGCGTGTTGGAGCAGAAGCCGGCACAAACAGTAGATAGTAAGAACGAATCGCCATCAGAGGCGGGCGCGGAAGCCTCCGGCAGCGGCGCTCGCTCCAAAGAAGAGTTGCCGGAAACATTCGCCGTCCTGGGCCAGGCGCTGGATGAGCTGGTTAAAGCAACCAACGCGCGCGATATAGATAAAGTCATGGCTTTCTATAGCCCAAAGCTCATCTTCTATTACCGCTCCAGAAGCGTGACGAGCGAGACCATACGAAAAGACAAGGCCCGCATGTTTGAGCGCGCGGAGTTGATAGACGTGCGCGCCGGTGCGCCCGAGGTCACGCTGGATCGCGATGGCCTGACGGCAACCATGCGCTTTCGTAAAGAATATATTGTGAAAATCAAGGATAAGGTACGGCATGGTGAGGTCTTGCACGAATTACGTTGGCAGCGCACGGATGACGGGTGGCGAATTATCGGCGAGCGCGACGCGTGGGAGTACCGCTGAATCTTCTAACGACTGAGAGAAAGGGCGTGCTCAGGCAGCTATTTTCAGTGTAGAGAGAGTACGCGGCATCAAAGATGAGTCAAGTGCGGGACGCAAACTTTGTTGTGTTGACGGGCCATTTGAATGACTACCCGTTGGCGGATTTAATCTCGATCCTACGCCGGCAGCGGAAGACGGGACGCCTGCTCATAGAATATCCGATTAGCCCCTGCGCCTTCTACTTCAAGCAGGGCGATCTGGTTGATGCCCAGCTCAACACATTTGTCGGGCTACAGGCCTTTTTCGTAGCTCTCTCTCAGCCCAACGCTTCTTTTAATTTCAACCCGCTGATAGAAGCATCACGCCGCTCCATTAATGAGACTTCACAGAAGGTTATACTGGAACTGATAGGTTGTACGGAAGAAAAGACAATAGAGGTGGAGCCCTCATCGGCTGAAGTGGAGCAGGCCATCTCGACGATCTCCGCGCAGGTAAGCCCGGAACCGATTGACGCGGAACTTGAGCCGATTGAGGCGGAAAAGCCTGCGCTGCTGCGCGGGAAAGAGGTGCTGGCTCTCCCGCCTGCGCCCCTTGGCCGGTCAAACAGCCGGCGGGTCGTCATCATCAGCGCCGCTGTTTCCCTGTTGGTCAGCCTGCTGACGGTCATAGGGCTCACAAGCTGGCTCGCCAGGAGAGGCTCTGAGAACTCCGCAGCGCAAACGATTGGTAGTACTGGCGCCGGCCGCAATCCATCTGAAGCCGGTTCTTCCAATGCCTTGACGGTGAAGGTGGTCTTGCAGGTGGAGAGAGGTCATGTGGCGCAGGCTTATGTTGCCGAACAGCGCCCCGGTCTTGAAGCCTACGAGGCGGTCGCGCTCAGGATTGCTCGCGGGCGACATTATCCGCCAGGCGTTACGGGGCAAGACACCGTTTTGGTGACGATCATCGCCCCTCAATGATTCGACTGTAGAAAAGGGAGAGGGGATTGATGCCTGATGCTTTTGGCAAAGAGCTGAAGACGGGAGACACGACCATGCTGTTCCTCGCGAGTAAAATTTTAGATTATGACACTGCCGACGAGATACGATTTCTTCTGCTGGAGAAGCTGCGCGAAAGGGAATGGACGCCGCTTATTCGCTCCGTTCGGCTCAATTGTTACGAGCAAGCTCTTTCAGCGGCGGGCCAAGTCGGTGAGATGGAGCAGGCCATTGCCATGTTTGCCAGGATCGAAGACCGCGCCCCCTATATACGCGGCGATCTGTTCCTCCTCGACGACCATCTATTTTCCCTTGTCTTCGGAGATTCCGATTCGCTCTTTACCGGCATCCGCGCCGGAATCATTTACGAGCCATACCTGGCGGAGCCTCTAAGGCGGCTTGACGCTTTCTGTCAAATTGTGAGCGATTGTCTGATAGAAGCGGTAAACGAGATAACGGGCAGCACCGAGGGCAAAGAGCAGAATTTAAGAAAGTGGAGACAGGAACAATCACCCGCTCAAAGCGGATTTGAGCGTTTTGTCACTCGACAAGATACGGATTCGCTCTACACGGTTGTTCGAAAGGAAACTTCACGCGAGCGCATACGCGCCGCCGAGCTGCTTGAGAACCATCATGCGAGAGCTTTTCTGCGTAGCGCCAGGCAGGCTTTTGCCGAAGGCTATGCCGCCAGACTGCTGGCTGAGAGCACAAGCAAGCCTTCGTCCTTCTCATTAGACAGGCTGGTGGAGGTCGGACTGTTGCGGCGTGAAGTTCTCATCAGTTGTCGTCAAACGGGCCACACCCTGCTCAGCCTGCCTTCATCTGCGGCGCTTGCCGTCATCACCGTCAGCGACGCGACCTGCACCGAATGCGGGGCGAGAATCGCCGATGAGAAAATAGAAGAAGTGGTGGCCCCCACGCACCTCTCCTCTGCTTTGTTGGATGATGGGGCTTGGCTCGTCAATCGCCTGCACTCAATATTACGCAAGATGGGCATACCCGAGAGTGAGATTGCCATAGAGCCGCCCGAAGGCTCGGGCGAGGCGTACATGATGGCTAACATCTGCAACGAGCCGTTTCTCTTTGCCCTGAGGGACGGGGATTTGACCCCTGCGTTTGCGCGGCGCGCAATTGATATGCAGATTGAGACGGATGCGCTGCACCTGATGATAATCTCTACCGGGATAATCCATAACGAAGGCCGCACGCACCTGCTCAGCTACGCGAACCGCCTTGTGCGAGGCGGCAGAGAGTTTGAATTGATTATTGTAGACGGCGCGGAGCCGGCTGCCTCAGAACTGGGTCACGCGATTGAACGTGTTTCCAAGAAAGCTATAGCCGAACAATTGTGCGAATTGAATTCGAGCCTGGGGTTCAGCGTCGCGCGACTCGTCAGCGCTCGTTTCGAGATGATTCAGAGGTCTAAAAAGGACGCAGCTCTGCCGCAATTGCCTCCTGCCGCCGGGTCTCCGGTTGCTTTGCAAGACGCCGAACGAACGGGCGCCCTGCTAACCTTTCCAGTCGTAAAAGATGAAAGGGACGCCGAGGCACAGGCGACGCTCCTTCTACGCGAGCGTAGTTAAAAGATGCAGCAAGAGGAGTCGTCTCACAGGGAGTTGTCCATGCGAAGTCTTCCCCGAGCCTCTCTGTGATTTCAGTCGCGCATGCTTGCCCGAATAGATATCTCTGTGCCGCTCCTCAGCTCAATATCGTCACGCCCTTCGGCGTAAACGGAACCTGCGCCCGCAGCCGCCCCGATAGCCGCACCAATGGCCGCGCCTCTGCCTTCGTCAACGATAGCGCCGATGATAGCGCCGACGGCGGCCCCGATGGCCGTGCGCTGCGCGGTGCGGCTCGTCTGATTATTGCGCTCGCTGATGCCTCCCCCCTCGTTATCTATACGGACAGGCTCGCCGCCGCCAGCCGGCCGCACGCTTTCCAGATAGCCGGAGATTTCAATCACACGCCCGTCGCGCAGGGTTATGCGCTCAAAGGTCAAGTTCATCTCCGAGCGCCCGGAAATACGCCCGCCCCGGCTAACGCGAGAGACGTAACCTTCTATGGTCGCCCCGGCGAAAGTGCGCGGCTCTATCACCGTCATGGTGAACGGATCGCCCGTACGCATCTCGCGTGTGGTCAGGTTATTGTTAAGAGTTGCCACGAATTGGGTGTTGTCGCTAATCACCAGGCGCTCATCGCGCCTCTCAGGGGAAGGAGGCGCCGATTCCGGAACCGGAGCGCGCACCACTGGCGGGGTCTGTGTTCTGTTGTTCACGCCTGCGCTTTGTGACGGCGGCGGCTGGCTTCTTGAAGGTTCCCGCGCGGCGACCTGCGCGGCGTCCG
>DASVVZ010000507.1:0-3224 GCA_036389875.1 Pyrinomonadaceae bacterium | reverse complement strand
AATTGAAGAAGGGCGATGTGGTGATGGTTACCGGCTCCGCTTCCGGCACCGACAGGTCGCGCATAACTGCGGTGACGCTCATCACGGGCGACAACGAGTTCCTGAAGCGCTTGATACAGCTACAGGGAAGACCGAACCGCGACGGGCAGAACATGAGCCCCGGGCTTCCTTCGGACGTGGTGGGCGGCGGAGGCACCAACTCTACGCGCGAGCAGCCATAAATTCTGTAACCGGTAAAACCATTCGGAGCGTCCTCAACTCTTCGGGACTTTTCAACGCTCGAAGAGTTGGGGAACATCCCTGAAAGTTCCCCTTCGGGTTCACTTTCCCCCGCTCTATCTAATCAACATGGGGTTTTGGGTCTAGGTCTATGAGATTGTTTCAAAAAGCTTTGGCGCGCTCGCTTGCAGCGCTGCTGTTTATCACGGCACTGAGTTCTTTCAACCTGTTCGCGCAGCAGCAGTCGACCGCAACATTGCGCGGCACCGTAGCGGACGAGTTCGGAGGCTTGATTGTAGGCGCGACCGTCACGGTGGCTGACGCCAGCGGCGTGCAGAAGCAGGCGACCACGGATGAAGAGGGACGTTACTCTTTCTCTGCGCTCGCGCCGGGCCGTTACACTCTGAATGTGAGCGCGCCGGGCTTTGCCTCTTACGATAACGCTGGCGTGGAGGTGCTGGCCGGTCGCACGGACCCGCTCAACGTCACCCTCAGCATCGCCGTAGAGCAGGTGGAGGTAACGGTCTCCGCCGACGAGGCCATAGGCACGGAACCCGACAGCAACATGGGCGCGGTAACTCTGCGCGGCGCGGAGCTGGATGCTTTGCCGGACGACCCGGAAGATTTGACCGAAGCGTTGCAGGCTCTGGCAGGCCCTTCCGCCGGACAGGAGGGCGGAGAGGTTTTCATAGACGGCTTTTCGGGGGGACGCCTTCCGCCCAAGGAGTCCATACGAGAGATTCGCATCAACCGTAATCCGTTTTCGGCAGAGTACGACCGCCTCGGCTACGGCCGCATAGAGGTTTTCACAAAGCCCGGCACGGACAGGTTCCGCGGGCAGGGCTTCATTAACTTCAACGACGAAAGCCTGAACTCTCGCAATCCGTTTGCGCCGAATCGCGCTCCGTATCAGTCGCGCCGCTACGGCGGAAACCTGAGCGGCCCCTTGAGCTCCAAGCGCGCCTCTTTCTTCTTCGACTTTCAGCGAAACGAAACGGACGGCAACGACGTTATCAGCGCTATTATTCTAGACCCGGCGCTCAACATCGTGTCGTTTAACGAAACGCTCGTGAGGCCCGTGCGCAGCACTACCTTCAGCCCGCGCCTGGATTACCAGATTAACGACAGCAACACGCTGGTCGTGCGCTACACATACCAGAAGTCCGAAAGAGAGAACATGGGTCTCTCAAGCGGGTTTGCGCTTCCCTCCGTTGCCTACAACACGGAGAGCACGCAGCAGACTTTTCAATTGACGGAAACCTCCGTCATCAACAAGAAGATAATCAACGAGACGCGATTTCAGTATATACGCGAGCGCGCGTCACAGACCGGATTGACAAACTTGCCGACGATTCGCGTGCTGGAAGCCTTCACGGGCGGAGGCTCAAACATTGGCCTCTCCTTCGACAACGAAGACCGCTTTGAGCTTTCGAATTTCACTTCATGGGCCGCAGGCTCTCATTCCTTGAAAGCGGGAGGCCGCGTGCGCGCAGTCCGAGTGCTGGACATCTCGCCGCAGAACTTTAACGGCACCTACACCTTCTCGGGCGGCACAGCGCCGCTTCTGGATGCCAACAACCAGCTCGTGCTGGACGCCGCGGGGCAGCCCGTGCAGACGAGCATCACCAGCATAGAGCGTTATCGCCGCACGCTGTTCTTTCAGCAGCAGGGCTTCACTCCGGCGCAGATACGCGCGCTCGGAGGCGGGCCGACGCAGTTCTCCATAGCCGGGGGCGACCCGGAAGCGAGCGTCACGCAGGTTGATTTCGGCGGCTTCATACAGGACGACTGGCGATTAAGGCCGAACTTCACGCTCTCTCTAGGGCTGCGTTACGAGACGCAGAACAACGTGCGTAGCTGGGCGGACTTTGCGCCGCGCGTAGCCTTCGCGTGGGCTCCCGGCGCGGGCGGCGGCGGCAACGCTCGCCAGCAGACGGTGATTCGCGGCGGCTTCGGATTCTTCTACACGCGCGTAGCCAATGGTCTGACCCTGCAGGCCAATCGCTTCAACGGCGAAAACCAGCAGCAGTTTGTCATCACCACCAGCTCACTGGGCGGCATAGACATCTTGAATCAGGCGACGTTCACGACCGAAGGCGTCTCGAACGTCCCGACCACAGCTCAGCTTACGGCTTTTCAGGTTCCGCAGACGACGCGGCAACTGGCGGAAGACCTGCGCACGCCTTACACCATGCAGACGGCCATCAGCCTTGAGCGGCAACTGCCTTACAACATTGGGCTCTCTATCAACTTCATCAACACGCGCACGCTGCACGTGCTGCGCTCGCGCAACATCAACGCGCCGGTTCCGGGAAGCATCACGCTGGCGACCCCGAGAGGTGTGCGCCCGTTCGGAGACACCGGCAACATTTTTCAGTACGAGTCCACGGGGCGCTTTAACCAGAGCCAGTTGATTGTCAGTCTCAACACCCGCCTGAGCCGGAACTACACCATACGCGCGAACTACACGTACAACCGCGCGCGCAGTGACACGGACGGGGCCAACACTTTCCCCTCGAACCAGTACGACCTGTCTGCGGAATACGGGCGGTCTTTGCAGGACATACGCCACCGCCTCTCCATCATAGGCAACATCAGCGGGCTGCCCTGGGGCATAAGGCTTAATCCGTACGTCATGGCCTTTTCAGGCCAGCCGTTTAATATCACGATTGGACGCGACATAAACGGCGACACGCTCTTTACGGAGCGTCCTGCGTTCGCCACGGATTTGACCAAGCCGGGCATCGTGGTCACTCGCTTCGGCGCATTTGACCCGAACCCTGTGCCTGGACAGCAGATTATCCCGCGCAACTTCGGGACGGGCCCGTCCTTCTTCACCACCAACCTGCGTATCAGCAAGACGTGGGGCTTCGGCGGCGAGCGCGCGCTTCAGGGCGCGGGCGCGGGAGGGCAGACGGGCGGAGGTCGTGGCGCTCGTGGCGGAGGCGGCGGTCGCGGCGGTCGCGGCGGAGGCGGTGGTCGTGGAGGCATGGGCGGCGGCGATG
>DASVVZ010000506.1:0-2777 GCA_036389875.1 Pyrinomonadaceae bacterium | reverse complement strand
GCCTGTGCAAAGGAAAGAGTGCTGGGGACTCTCGTGGCTAATGCTCGTTCCCAGGATATAACTCGTATAGAAAGCCGTCTCAACCAGCTTGAGCAGCGCTTCTATTCCATCGAAATGAGTATTCGCGGCCTCGAACAACAGTCCAGGCTTTCCAGCATCAACACTGTGAGAGCCGAGCGTGATGCGGAGGTAGCACTGCTGAGGTCGGAAATGCAGTCGCTGCAAAGGCGGCTCGCGGAGGTCGAATGCGGGCTGGCGAGGGTAGACGAGAGGACACTGACTTCAGCCGCGCGGGAGGCCCGTCAAAGGTCTAAGGGCGGCGCGGTTGACCCGTGTCGCCTGAACACCAATGCTCCCCTACGGTAAATCAGATACAGGCTCTTATGGATTTCGTCCGTTGAAGCTCACATAATAGTGCTCTCGAAGGATCACCTGAAGCGCCGTTTTGTTCTGTCTTGAGCGTCATGGAGGGCCACCCGATGAATATTCTCCGGGCTATTGGAAACACTTCTTTGGTTCGGCTTCGCAGGGTCGCGCCGCCCGAAGGGGCGAACATCTTTGTAAAACTGGAATGGGAGAACCCTACCGGCAGCATGAAGGACAGGATGGCGCGGGCTGTGATTTCAAGCGCCGAGGAAGATGGAAGGCTGAAGCCGGGCGACACCATAGTCGAATACACGGGCGGCAGCACGGGAGCCTCGCTCGCGCTTGTCTGTGCGGCTAAAGGCTATCCCATCAAAATCGTCAGTTCCGATGCGTTCGCCCGGGAGAAGCTCAATCAGATGGCTGCGCTGGGCGCTGAGCTTACGCTGGTGCCAAGCGAGGGAGGTCTTACCACCAGGAAGCTGATTCTGGATATGATAGAGACTGCGCGCACTATCAGCCGGGAGCCTGATACTTATTTTACAGACCAGCTCAACAACTATGACAGCATAGAGGGCTACTACTCACTCGGCGAGGAGATATGGACTCAAACCGAGGGAGAGGTGGACGCCTTCGTTCACTGTGTGGGCACGGCGGCTTCTTCGCGCGGTGTCGCCACCGTGCTCAAGCGATACAAACCGGGCATCAGGATTGTCGCCGTAGAGCCCGCCGAATCATCCGTCTTACTGGGCGGGCAGGCGGGGCCGCACAAGATCGAGGGGGTCGGGATTGGCTACACCCCGCCGCTGTGGGACGCCGCTCTGGTAGATGACATACTGCCTATCAAAACAGAAGACGCGAAGGAGATGGCCAGGCGTCTGGCGAGAGAGGAAGCCCTTTTTGCCGGTACGTCTTCCGGCGCGAACGTTCTGGCGGCCATTCAGGTGGCGGAGCAGTTAGGGCCGGAGGCGAACGTAGTTACGCTGATGGTAGACTCCGGCTTGAAATACCTGAACACAGATGTCTACAGGAACTTATAGGATAACTTTCCAGATGGTTCAGCCCTCATCTTCGCCGGCGTAAGCTGCCAGAGCATTCTCATCCGGGATGGTCAGATGGCGGCCCTGAAGTACGATCAGCTCGTCCTGCTGAAGCCGGGCGAGAGCCCTGGACACAACTTCACGAACTGAGCCGACGCGCGCCGCAATCTGCTGATTGGTCACGTTCATCGCGACTTCGAAACCGTCCTTCGTGCGCGTCCCCCTGGCGCGCGCCTCCCCCAATAGAAAGCGGGCGAGCCTTTGCCCGACTTCACGCAAACTGAGCACCTCGACAAGCTCCGCGCAACGCCGTAGTCTCCCGGAAAGCACCTTGAGCGCGGCCAGCGCAATCTGCGGATGCTCAAGACAAAGATTCCTGACATCCCGTTTATCTATAAACAGGAGAGTCGATTCCGTCTCGGCGGCAACCGTAGATGGATAAGTCCCGTCGTCGAAGACAGGCACTTCGGCTACGGTCGCCCCTTCGCGCTCTATGTGTATGACCTGCTCCCGGCCGTCTGTGCTCTCGCGGAAGGCGCGCACAGCCCCTTCGACAACGACATAGAGGCCGCGTGCCTCATCCCCTGCGACAAACAGCAGTTCGTCCTTCTGATACTTTCGCTCAATAGAGCGTGCGGCGAGCGCACGCACTGTCTCTTGGTCCAGTTCCCTAAAGAGTGTCGTGCGCCTGAGGGCTGCTACTTTGTCTATGCTCATCAGGCACAGTATTGCGCCTGACACGGCTCCTATACAAGCTCTATCGAATCAGCAACTATCGCTTTCACCCTGCACCGGCAACCCCTGCATCTCCGGCTTTGAGAAGACGAGGGCCGTCGCTGCCCACTGATCCAGAGGCATCCGGCCGTGACATAAGTCATAGTAACAGTGGAATATCTAACGACAATGGACGCGGATAGAAAAAAATGTGCGCGGGCTTATTATCGCAATCGGAGGGCGGCGGTATTGAGGGTGATTACGTTGCAAACGATTGTAGACTTAAATCACAGATAAACAGGACGGTAAAATATGTCTGCTGGCGAGAATCAACATTTACAGCATGGGACGGTTGTGCTGGCCGATGACCACGCGAAGGTGGGCGAGCTGATTCACCTGCTGCTTGCCTCGCTGGACGAGGGGGATAAAGCGCGCAGCTTCGAGCGCCTGGACTTGCTGTGGGCGCGACTGGCAGTCCACATTCGCGCCGAACACCTCTGTCTCTTCCCGTCTATACTGGGTGCGTTGGGTAAATCGACAAGCCGCCACTCGACGGGCGAGCCCGGGTCTGAGCGTGTCCGAGAGGTGCTGGAGCTCCTGCGCGCCGACCATGACTTCTTTATGGTAGAGCTGGGAAAGGCAGTCAATGCGGCCCGCGAG
>DASVVZ010000505.1:0-3263 GCA_036389875.1 Pyrinomonadaceae bacterium | reverse complement strand
CTCCGTAACGAGAGATTCTGGAAGCGCCAAGGCCGTAGATGGATTGCAGCGCATCGAGCGTCTCAGGCTTCTCCATAGCCAGATGCTCGAGCGTGCGATCCTGGCAAATCATGTAGGCCGCCACCATCTCTCTGCCGGATTTCTCCAGCCGCCACTTCTTCAATTCCTTCAGTATGCGTCGCTCGTCTTCCGTGAGGGGCCGCGCCAGAGGCTGCGGGGCACTACGCCTGCGCTCTTTCGACGCAGGCTTATCCACGGCGGGCGCAAGCGTCGCAAAGCGAAGCGCAGCCTCAAGCTTTCCCTTCTCGGAGAGGATTCTTGAAAGCTCGTCGTAAAGCTCAAGCGACATGCGCGCATCCAGCGCCGCGTACTGCAGCTGCGCGCGAGTCAGCGGCCGCCGCCTCCAGTTGGATTTCTGGTATCGCTTGTCCAGCTCTATTCCGAAAAGATGCGCCGAGACACCTGCGAGGCTGTATGAAGGAAGCCGCAGTGCTGAGCGCGCCAGCCGCAAAGTGTCTACGAATCCGGCCGGCCTGAGGCCCGCGCTCCTGAGCATCGTCTCGTCGAAGCGCGCGTTGTGCGCGGCCATGGCCACTTCCGGCGACTCTATAAGAGGCCTTAAAATTTCCGCTTCGACCTCCAAAAGGTCAATCACCAGAATCTCGCCGGTGCGAGATGCAAGCTGCACGAGCGAGACACACGAATGATTCTCTTTCGTGTCCCAGTAGGTTTCCGTATCCAGACCTATAACGCTCTCCTTCTGAAGCTCCTGAAGCGCGCGATGCGCCTCTGCCCCGTCCGTGATAAAGCGATAGGCCGATTTGTCAGCTTGGGATTCTGCCCTCTCTTGCGGGTCGGATAGCACTGGTGAAGTCTTGAAAAAACGAAAGGCGCGCTGAAAGCTCAACGCGCCCTGAACTCGTTTTGGAACGAACTACGGGCGGGTGTTGCCGGCGCCGGTGTTTCCGGCATTGCGGTTGTTAGCGGTGCCCGTGTTGCCGTTAGTGGCGTTACGGTTGTTCGCGTTGCCCGCGTTGCCATTACTCATGTTCATGTTGTTGGAGTTGCTCATGTTGGCATTGCCGGTCGTCGTAGTATTCGTCGTTGTCGTTCCGGTGGTGCCTGGCGTTGTAGTGTTGGCTGTATTGGTTGTAGTGGTGGTGTTAGTGGTGGTATTAGTGTTCGTCATATTCGCGTTTTCTCCACCGCCGCAGGCCGTCCAGAAGGCAGCAGTGGTGAGCAAGGCAAGCAAAGCTAAGGTTCTACGCATCGAATTTTTCTCCTGTAACCCAAAGGGTAATTTTTCTAAGGAACTTGTGCGGAATGACTCCCTGACGTGCGTCTTTCGGACGCTTTCCGCACCCGTTCGGTTAAAGTCCGAGCCTCAGCAAGCCTCTAGTCTCCCGTCGTTGCAATCCGCCCGACAGAATATTCAAGGCTTGCGGGGCCTGTTAAGCTTAACAAGCGGTAATTCGCCCGGCATGCAAGCCAGGACGGCTCTAACACGCACAGGCACAAATTCTACTAGGCGCGCAGCCTCATTAACATAGGGTCTCAAATAGTTCTTATGGCGCGCGCAGTGTAGCATTAGAACGGCTAGAAATACACGAAAAATTTTGAATTCGCAAGCTCTAAGCCCATAAATCTTGAAGATATCCGGGCCGCTAGTTTACCGCCATATGCGTCGCCGCAAAGGGAGCCCGCTCATCTCATCCCCCGCATAATCGCCTGAGGATTCAGCCGCCCGCGCCATTCTCCCAATGAGAAGCCGAAAGGGGGCGAAAAAGCGGCCTTTCGCTTTCGTAAAACCGCGCGAGAGTACCACAAATGAGGATTCCAGGAATAGAGCTAAATTCCTTCCTTTCAACAAAAAAGCTTGACTTGAAAGGGGTTCGACGGGTATTGTAAGCCTACTGCCAAACATGTTTGGCAGTAGGCTTACAATGGCCAACCGTCTGCCGGTTTCGTGCCGCTTCAGACCTTGCGAAACTCCTGTTAGAAACCGGACGATGATTTCCGGCATTCCCGGACTCAAATTCACCCTGACCCGCACCCGAAATATATTTTGGGCACTGTTACAGCTTATAAGGAACGTCCACACCCCATGCCAAAAGGAAACTGGAAAAGCCTGGCCTTTCTGGGAGCCATCGCTCTGCTGGCCGGAGTTATCTTCCTCTACGCGCTCGCTTCGCTCGTCGGCCTTCCCCTAAACGGCTGGACAGGGTTGATGCCGCTCGCAGCGCTGCTGGTGCTGACAATTGCGGCCAGCCGTTTCACGGTCTCCGTCATGAACGCGGACGGGGTCAGGCAGAGCACAAAATCCGTGGCCGACACCTTCATCTTGCTGGCTGCTATGATGTATGCCACGGGCTCTACGGGCAAAGCGGCCCCGGCAGTCCTGCTGGCAGCAGTCGTTGGGCTCATCACCTCCTGGCGGGAAGCCTACCAAAGACTCACCGTCTTCAACATCTCCGCGAGCATTGTCTCGACATTCGTTGCCGCGTCGCTCTACGGGCTGCTGATTAACCTTATAGCCGTCGAAGGCTCCGCTCAATCGCTCACGCTGAACGAGCTGCTGCTGCCGGTTTGCGTCATGGCACTGGCGCAATATTTTCTATGCACTATTGGCGTCGCGGCCTTCGTCGCTTTCGATTCAGGCAAGCCGCTGACGCTCTCGAAAGAGAGTTTGGTCTGGACTTCCATAACGCAGATCGCCGCAGCCGCCAGTGCGGGACTATTCTACGCGGCGCTCGAAACACGCAGCTTCATACATCTGTTCGTAGGCGCTCTGATTACGGGTCTCGTCTACCTGCTTTACCGTTTCAACGACCAGCGACTGGAAGAAGTTCGGCGCGCGGAGGCGGACAAGGTGCTTCACGTACAGGAGATGGCAGACCTGCACATGAACACCATAGAATCTCTGGCCATAGCGATTGACGCCAAAGACCAGACGACTCACGGCCACGTACGCCGCACGCAGATTTACGCCAAAGAGATGGGCAGGCTCTTGAACGTCACAGAGGCCGAGACACAGGCGCTTCTGGCGGGCGCTCTTCTGCACGACATTGGCAAGCTGGCCGTGCCCGAATACATCCTGAACAAGCCCGGCAAGCTCACGGAATCCGAGTTTGCCAAGATGAAGATTCATCCCGTAGTCGGCGCAGAGATTCTAAGGCGCGTCAACTTCCCTTACCCTGTCGAAGACATAGTTCGTTATCACCACGAAAAATGGGACGGCACCGGTTACCCGAAAGGCTTAAAGG
>DASVVZ010000504.1:0-4990 GCA_036389875.1 Pyrinomonadaceae bacterium | reverse complement strand
GAGCTGTGCGCCGCGCAGGTGCACGGGGGGGAGGCTCAGTTGTGGCTGCTGGACTTTAAGCGGCAGCTCTGGACAATCAAGCAGAACGCGCAGGGGGACTGGGGGGACTGGCAGAAGGATTGGAACAAGCCACGGGCCAATACGCAGCTTAAGAAGATAGCTGGTGTGTGGCAGGGTGCGGTGCATGGTACGCGGCTCTGGGGCATCACGGACCAGGGCAAGCTCATGTCCTGTAGCCAGTACATGCCGGCGGGTAACTGGGCGGGCTGGGAGGACTGGCCCGAAACGCCCTCAGACCTCAACAAGAACCCACCGGTGCTGCCCGCCAGGTGGATAGAAGTCAGCGCATGCATGCAGGGCGATGGTAAAGCCGCGCTCTGGGCGATAGACACAAACATGCAGCTCTGGGGCATGGGGCAGGAGTCTGCGGGCGGTAAGTGGGGAGCGTGGGTCGGGCCGAACTGGCTGAAGGCCCCGAAGCTGCGCAACATCGCGGCGGTCGAGATGACCGTCAAAAAGAACAACCAGAACTACCTGGGCGCGTGCATCTGGGCCATAACAGACGATTACAAGATAGTCTACAACAACCAGTCCGCGCCCGGCATCAATGATTGGTGGGGATGGTCTGTGGGCACCTTCAAAGACACTGTGAGGGGTTACGAGATAACTGCCGCCAGGCAGAACAACCAGAGCGCACGAGTCTGGGTCATCAGCAACGAGCAGGTTCTGGTGAGCCAGGAAGTCAACATAAATTCTTCCCCGCCGAGCTACGATAGATACTGGACGCCCGATATTTAGCCGGGCCTTCTGTGTGCAGAGCGTTTGTCTCTCTTATGCTCTGCACAATCTCATTCTAACGCCGCCGCGTGGCCTAAGCGTCAGGGAAGTTTCCGGTTCAATCTCTCGCTCGTCGGCCAGGCGCAGCCGATATTTCTGCGCGACCATGGCGATAATAAGCTGCGCTTCCATCAGCGCGAAGCTGTTGCCGATACAGCGGCGCGGGCCGCCGCTGAACGGAAAATAGGCGAAGGCTGGACGCGCAGCGACTTTCTCCGGCAGGAAATGTTCCGGGTAAAATTCTTCGGGCTTCTCCCAGTACTTCGGGTGACGGTGCGTGATGTAAGGCAGCAACAGAATCTCGGAGCCAGCCGGCACGCGATAGCCGCCGATTTCGTCCGCCTCGATTGCCGAACGACTTATGGCCCACGCCGGCGGATAAAGCCGCATTGCTTCCTGAAACACCATCAGAGTGTATTTCAGGCGCGGCAAATCCTCCGCCGCAGGCGTTTGTCCGCCGAGCACTTCGGAAATTTCCACGCGAAGTTTCTGCTCCACGTCAGGATGTCTTGCCAGCAGATACCATGTCCACGCGAGAGCCTGCGTCGTCGTCTCGTATCCCGCGCCGATAAGTGTTTTCGCCTGGTCAAGCAATTCCTGGTCGCTCAAGCCTTCGCCCGTCTCTTCATCACGCGCAGCCATCAGGAGCGAAAGTAAATCGTCCGGGTTGCCCTGTCTTCGTCGCCGCTCGGCGATAAGGTCAAAAACAACCCGGTCGGCGCTTGATACTGCTTTTCGGAAGCGACGGTTTTGTGGGGTCGGGAAACTGGCCGGAGACTTAACGACTGACATCACGCGATTCACCGTGTGCCTGCGAATAATTTCAAAAGACTGGCTCAGCGTGTCGGCCTCATCGCTCAGGTCGCGACTGAAAAGAGCTTTTCCGACTATGCCCAGAGTAAGACGTAACATTTCGGCGTCAACTTTGACTGTTTCGCCTCGCTCAACAAGCGGTCGCCATTGCTCAAGCATGGCCTCTGTAGAATCGGTCATAATCCTGGCGAAGGATGCGATTCGCTGGCGGTGAAAAGCGGGCTGCGCGAGCCGTCTTTGCCTCAGCCAAACGTCGCCCTCGCTGACAAACAGACCGTTGCCGGTTGCCGCTTTGATTTCCCGGAAGTTTTTTCCTTTGCGATAATTCCGGCTGTTCGTCTGCAAAACGTATTCGACGTGCTGCGCGTCGATCAACATGAAGGAGGTCCAGAGCCCGCGCATGCAAACGAAGTCGCCGTGAGCGCGCCACACATCCAGGAAAGTTCGGAGAGTGTCGCGCTTAAACTCCGGCATCAATCGAAACAGCTTAAAACCGCTTATACCCGGAGCGGATGTGTGTTCAAGAACCGCTGCCATAACATTTCTCCACCTGCAAGATAAAAGCGCCCGACGCCGAAATTAACCGCCGCCACAAGTTTACAGCATTTCCTGAGCGATGCAGTAGGTGCTATTATCCGTCACGGTCCTCCCCGGCCTTCACCTTATCTGCTGGAAAATTGTCATGAAGAAAATCCACACTCGTCAGCTTCTACTTGTCTGCGCAGCCTCGCTTCTCTTCCAGATTTGCGGCATCAGCACGCGAGGCCAGCAACAGAATCAATCCACGCCTCAACCGGAACAGCAAGGGCAGGACGAGGGAGTCATACGGATTTCGACTGAGCTTGTGCAGTCGGGTGTTTCCGTCTTCGATAAGCAGGGCAGATTCGTAGAGGGTTTGAAGAAAGAGGACTTTGAGCTGAAGGTGGACGGCAAGCCCGTCGAGGTAGGATTCTTCGAGCGCGTGTCCGCCGGTAGCGCAAGAGAGGAAGCGCAACTGGAGGCGGCGCGCGGTGATTCCATTGTGAAGGTGCAGAACACGTCGAAGGATGCGGTAGCGCCGAAGCCGCCGGAGCGCGGGCGTGTCTTGATCTTCTTCGTGGACGACACGCACATGGCCCCGGATAGCTTGAAGAGGACGAAGGACGACATCATAAGATTCATAGACAGGGAGATGGGGCAGAACGACCTCGTGGCTATTGCCTCATCAAGCGGGCAGATAGGATTTCTTCAGCAGTACACGAACAACAGGGAGGTGCTGAAGATGGCCGTGGCCCGATTGTCTTACAGGAACTATGCCACGCGCGATACGGAAATGCCTGTTATGACTGACGGCCAGGCGATGTTGATAGACCAGGGCGATAAAGCTCTCGCAACCTTTTTTGTAAAGGAAACGATGAGAGTATGGAACGTTCCTGCACCGAGGGCGCAGGAGATGGTCTCACAGCGAGCCAGAATTCTATTGCAGCAGGCCAGCGCTTTCAGCAGAGCCACGCTTTCGGCGCTGGAGGCACTGTCGCGCCGCGCGGCCGGTTTGCCCGGCCGCAAGCTGGTCTTTTTCATCTCGGACGGTTTTCCAATGGATGCCAGAAACAGCGCCATGCTGGACAGGCTGCGGAGCATCGTTGATGCATCGATTCGCTCCGGTGTCATGATTTACACGATGGATGCCAGAGGTCTTGTCACGGACATGATGGACGCAACCGTTGAGGCCGTGCCTACCGGCAGCGTGGCGCTGGCCACGCGTGTAGTTGGAGAGGACGTGCTCAACAGGCTCGCGGCCGACACGGGGGGCCGCTTCATTCACAACACGAACAGGCTTGGGCCGGAATTGACAAACGCGCTCAGGGAGACCTCGAATTACTACCTGCTGGCGTGGCGTCCTAATGAAGCTGGCTCCGGCAAAAAGTTTCACAAGATAGAGGTGCGTGTTAAGAACAGGCCTGAGTTGTCTGTTAAGTATCAGCGCGGATACTTCGAGGCCACGCCCGAAGCTAAGCGGAACGAGTCGGCGAGTGGAGGCTCTGCCGCACCTCCCGACCCTCTGCGCAGGGCCTTGAATTCGCTCTTCCCGAAACGGGAGATTCCTACGTGGCTCGCTCTGAGCTACATAGACCCTGTCGCCAGCGGCTCTACACTGGTCGCTTCCATGAAGGTGGAAACCGGCGCGCTCAAATTCGAGCAGCACGCAGACAAGACCGCGGCCGTAGTTGACATAGTGGGCACAGTCTTCGACGCCCAGGGTAAGGTTATGGATAATTTCAGTCACCGCTTGACTGTGACCCCGCCCACTTCCGCTGGTGGCGCCGAGCCGCCGGACATCATCTACAATTACCGCGCGACGCTTAAGCCCGGGCTTTACCAGGTGCGTGTGGCGGCGATTGATCGCGCGAGCGGTAGAACGGGCAGCGCTACGGAGTGGGTGGAGATACCGGATCTCTCCAGGCAGGGCTTCTCCATGAGCGGCCTCATAGTGGGCGAGCGAAAGCCCGGCGCAGAGGAGAAGAGGTCTGACGCACTGGTCGAAGGCGCGACCATCAGCGTAGACCGCAGGTTCGAGCGCTCATCTAATCTGCGCTTTCTGACCTACATCTACAACGCGGCGAAGGCCGCAGCGCCCGGCGCTCGGCCGGACGTTGCGCTTCAGGTACAGATTTTCCGCGACGGCCAGCTCGTGATTACCATGCCGCCGCGCCAGCTTTCGACCGAATCTCAGGACCTTGCGCACATGGCTTACGCAGCGGATATCCCGCTGCAAGAGCTGAGGGCGGGACAATACGTCCTGCAAGTCACAGCCACAGACCGCGTAGGCAAGGCGAGCGCATCGCAGAGAGTCAGCTTCGAAGTTCAGTAAAAGCTCAGGGTCGCCCGGTGGCAGGCATTTGTTAAGCCGTCGGTTCCCAGGGTGGTGACTAAGGCGATGCCCGTCATGCTGCCTGGCATTTAATCACCTGCATTCCCGTAGATGAATTAGTATTGGAGCTGTGGGCATGGCCTGACTTGCAAAACGGCCCTGGGGTTATCCGATGCGTGGCCTGCGTTCATTATTAATTTTACCGAAGCTTCCGCGCCCGTCTTCACTTCAACATCAATCACCAGATGCCGCATGAATCCATGCTTAACGATTGTCAGTTCATAAATCCCTTCGGGCAAGCAGGCCTCGAACCTGCCTTCGCGGTCGGACTTGAGCTTACGTTTCACTTTGCCGCCTTTGATTGTGACCTCCGCTTTAGAGACGCCGGCGCCATAACAATCCTTTAGCTGGCCTGCAAGCGTACCGGACTGCGCTTTAGGACATGGCCGTTGAGCGAACGCCTCGGAGACAAAACCGAACGCGGCAAGA